>PLYK01000093.1 GCA_003151775.1 Geobacter sp.
GTGAACTTCTTCGGGTCCTTCAGGAAGGCGATGATCTCGTTCAGTTCTTCCTTGGCCTCCTCAATGCCGGCCACATCCTCGAACGTGATCTTGCCCTGTGACTCGGTCAGGAGCTTTGCGCGGCTCTTGCCGAAGGACATTGCTTTACCGCCGCCGACCTGCATCTGACGCATGAAAAAGATCCAGATGCCCACCAGCAGCAGCAGCGGGAACCAGGAGATAAAGATCGAGAACCAGGAGAACTTCTCCTCTTCCGGCTTGGCGATGATGGTGACCTTTTTCTCCAGGAGCTTCTTGGTCAGGTCGGCGTCCGAGTAAGGTTTGTAGGTGCGGAATTCCTTGCCGTCCTTGCCCTCGAATTTACCGGTGATGTCATTACCCTGGATGGTGACCGATGTAATCTTGCCGGCGTCCACCTGGGCGATGAAATCGCTGAAATTGACCTTTTCCGCTGTGGGGCGCGGCTTGTTGAACATGTTGAAAAGCAGGATCATCATAAGACTGATGACGAGCCAGAGTGCGAGATTTTTATAGAATTGGTTCACGGTTTACCCCTGTAACTGAATAGGTGAATTGATTTCGTGTAAATTTGTATTAATTACCATAACGAGTGCTTATTGACAAGTTCAATCGATTGAAAAATGGTTTTTACGGACTCTCAAGGATTACCGGCAAACGGCTCGGAAGGCTGTGCCGTCATGTCTCAGAGAAGACCGCCCTGATGGCGCGGTCAGATGTGTCGTCAAGGCGGGCAAGCTGAGAGGCGCGCAGGCCGCAGACCCAAAGCAGCGTATCGCCGCAGAAGAGCAGGGGTATGCTCCGGCGTTGGGAAAGGGGAACCTTGGCGTCGATGAATAGCTCCTTGACCTTTTTGCTGCCGGTCATGCCAAAGGGGACAATGCGGTCGCCGTTTTGGAACATGCGCACATGCCAGGGAAAGGGGTTGCGATCCGGGTTGATGAGGGCGGTATCTGACGCGAGCGGCTCAAAAACGGCCGCTGCGGGGACAGAGGTCAGGGTCAGGGATGCGCCTCCGGGGAGCGGGTAATGTCCGGTACCCGTGATCGCCAACTCACCCATGGCCGGCAAGGGAGTTGCGAACGTGCGCCGCAGCACGAGGGAGCCGTACTCGCGGAGTACGGTAATGCGCTGGGGCAGGTTCAGGGCCGCATTGGGACGGGGGGAATCCAAAAGGTGTTCCATGGCCGCGATGTGCCGGCCGGTGAAGTGGTCCAGGTTGCCGGCCAGACGTTCCAGCAGAAGGCGAAGAATCCTGCGGCGCAGTGCAGGCGGCTCTTCCGTCAGGTGTTTGACGGAGCAGGTATACGTATCGCCATCCATGGTGCAGGCCCGGTCAACGACCTCCATCGCAAGCTGGTTCAGGAGATGGTGTTCATCCGACATAACGGCGGCGGTTGCCGCCAGGCGCTCCCTGATGGCGGGGTTGTACTGCTCCAGCAGGGGCAACAAATCATGGCGGATACGGTTGCGCAGAAAGGCGGTGTCCTGATTGCTTTCGTCTTCTCGCCACGCCAACCCCCGCTCCGCCAGGTAGGCCGCCAATTCGGCCCTGGTGACCCCCAGCAGGGGGCGGATGTATTCCCGTCCGTTCCGGTAGGGCATGCCGGCCAGTCCTCCCGGACCGGCGCCCCGCAGGAGACGCATCAAAACAGTCTCGGCCTGGTCGTCGGCATGGTGCGCCAGGGCAACTGCAGTTGCTTGCCGTGAATCGCGGAGTTCAGAGAGAAAGCCAATGCGTGCCCGCCGGCCGGCATCTTCCAGATTGAGCCGCTCTCTCCGGGAATGCTCTTTCACATCGACACGGCGGCATTCCAGAGGAATACGGTATTGCTCGGCAAGGGAACGGACGAACTCCTCGTCGCGGTCCGATTCCGGGCCGCGCAGGCAATGGTTCAGGTGCGCCGCCACGAGCCGCGGCGAAAGTCCGGGCAGTCGGGAGAGCAGATCGAGCAGGGCGGTGGAATCGGCCCCGCCGGAGAGGGCCACAATGATGGTGTCGCCCGGCGCAAAGAGCCTTTGCTCGCGGATGCTGCGAGCGACATGTGCGGGGAGGGTCGTGGATATGGTGGTCACTTTTTCTCGATCAGGGCGATGATGCCGGGGATGATCTGCTGCATGGCGTCCTGCAGGGACTGGAGCATGATCTTCTCCTTGGTCTCCCTTGAAGCGGTGAGCAAGGTGCTGTTGTCGCGGGTGGCCACCGTGAAGGTTTTCACCTTGGCGCCGTTCAGGAATACTTCGACGTTGAACGTGAGCTCATGTTTGATCTGGTCGCTGGCCAGACCCTTGTTGACGTTCAGGAACACGTTGATACCGGTAATGAGGATGCCCCGCGAAACAGCGGCAGGAAAGGATGGGGCGGAGGTTGCGGAAAAGCCCGCGTGCTTCAGTTCGAGCACCATGGCGCCGGTTATCCATTCGCCCAGGCTGCGGTCGGAGAGAAGATCGGCCCGGTGCACGCCGTGGACATTGTTGATGGCACCGATGATCCACTCACCCTTGCTGTTTTGGACGGACGAACGGGGTTCGACCTGTGATACTACGATCTCTCCGCCGTGTCTGCCAAAGGGGCGGTCCACTGGCGCGTAGTTCAGGGCGATCTTCTGATCGACCGTGGCACAGCCGGCCAGGCCCGACAAAACCATTATGAGTCCCAGAATCGGCAGGAAGGGGGAGCGTGGATTCATGCGTATTCACCTCGCGGGTATGAATGCAGTTCTGTTTGCAATGCCTGCGCCACTATACCAGAAAAAAGCGAGGTTGTAATCCCGCTAAATTTGTCTGCTTGCTTTACTTGATAAGAGAATGTAAACTAAAAAATAGTTAATTATAAAGGATTCACGCTATGCAATCTCCACTACGTGGTGCAACACAATCAGCTCCAGCAGTTGTACCCCATAAGCAGGTAGAACGTTCGTCCGCGAGTGTAACAACCGCGGTCAGGAAGGCCACCACTGCCACTACTCAGCCGCTGAGCTTGCCTGAAGATGTCGTTACCCTGTCCTCCTCTCGCGATGGTACTGCCCCCAAGAGGGAAGCCTCGCAGCCGGTGAGCAACGAGGAAAAAAAAGCGCTCTTGAAGATAAAATCTCCGCGGGACAGCTTTTCGGTTTACGGGTAGTTTTCCGGGGCGAAAAATGATGTGATGCGTCGGGCAGGTCAGTTGATTCATGCAATAAGGCATATAAATAGGTACAGTTGTTGCATAATATAACCCGTTAAAAGCGGGTTTTTTTATTGCCCGTACTGTCCTGCCGGAGATATCTGCAATGGAGATAATCCATAAGCTCGTCCCACCAATTTCAATACTGGTTGTGGAGGAGGACGATTTATCCCGCGAAATCCTTGCAACTATCATCCCGAAGAGGTTTCACCATGCCGTAGTGTACTCGGCTGCCAACGGCAAGGCATGCCTGGAACTCATGAAAACGCACTCGCCGGATATTGTTATCACGGATATCATCGTGCCGGGGATGGACGGTGTCCTGGAGACGAATCGTATCCCTAACGTCAAGCCCGGTACCAAGCTCATCGTGATTACGACCGACTCCGAAATGCAGGTTCGGAAAGACCCCACCTTGTCCAGCATAACGGTCGATCATTATCTCTTCAAACCGGTCCGCTGCCCGGATCTGTTTGCCGCGATAGAACAGTGCATTGCCCAGGTGTCTGGAAGGACTTTCTGAGTTATTAATCCCGGCGGACGAACATGCTGAGGAGAAAGCTGAACAGGCTGAAGAGCAGCGCCGCCACGAAGGCGGTGGCAAAGCCGGATACCCGGAAGCCGTGGACCAGCGTTGCGGCCAGGTAGAAGATCAGCCCATTGATGACCAGGGTAAAAAGCCCCAAGGTCAGCACGGTTACCGGGAGGGTCAAAAGGATGATGACCGGCCGCAGGAATGCATTCAGTAATCCGATCACCAACGCTCCCGCCAGCAGGTCCTGGAAGCGGTCGATCTGAATGCCCGGGACCAGTTTCATAACAAGGAAGAGGGCAAAGGAGTTCAATGCCCAGGTGAGGATAAGGCGTGTCATGGTTTCCTCCGACAACTTTTCCTTTTGAAAAATCTAGCCATTGCCGTAGCGATGGCCGGCATCGTCACATACCCAGTATGTCGGCCATGTGCACATTAAGATATTTCTGGTGCTCAGTGCATTTTTCATCCCCGTTTCGGTAACACGGGGACTTACAAATACATTTCCTCATTATCACAATCCCCCACCTCTTAAAAGTTAGCGTTTTACCACAACACCTTGAGTCCGAGTTCCCGGTACGGGGTAAAGGCTCTATCCTGCGAGAGCAGGGTCAGTTTGTGGGAAATTGCCTGCCAGATAATCAGCCGGTCGAAAGGATCTTTATGTTCCATGCGGGGAAGGTGGTGAAAGGTGGCCGCATCGGTATCGGCAATAGGTAGAATATCGAGGCCCGATTGCCGTGCTATGGTGGGAAAATCGTCGGGAGTCACGCCGGAGAGTTGCAGTTTGCCAGTAGCGTATTTAAGTGAAATTTCCCAGAAGGAAACCACGCTGACCGAAACGTCCATATCGGGATTTTTGAGGCATGCCGCAGCGCGTAAGCCGAGTTGGTCAGGTTCGAAGAGCATCCAGAGAAGGGCATGGGTGTCAAGCAGATAGTTCATGACGCCAGCAGTACATCATCATTGATTTTGAAATCATGAGCGGTTGAAAACGATGCCTTACCGGTCAAGATGCCTAAAGTGCGTTGCAGCTTGCCTTCATAACGATCAAAGGGCACCAGTACAGCAATCTTTTCCTTTTTTTTGCCATAACTGATGACTACGTCCTCGCCATGCTGTACGAGGTCGAGAACCTCGGAAAAGTGAGATTTAAAATGACCGACCGTCATTGTGTGCATGATGTGAACCTCCTAATGTAGTGATAAGAGTATGGTGTTTTAGTGACATGTTGTCAAGTAAAAGAATATTCAATAATAACTCAGCGCTGTTCGGTTTGGTATTTGCAGTTAACTCCCCCGCCCCTTGCTGGAGGGGGCTGGGGGGTGGGGGAAGTCACTTCAAGCACTCCTGCCTGATAACTTGCAGGACTCCCTCAACATTTTCAATTACATCGTTGTTCCAAAAGCATAATACGGTAAATCCGTTGGCTCGCAAACAGTTGTCTCGATGTATGTCGTGCTGTTCATTTTCCCAGTTGTGTTATTTCTAAGTTCTATCGCATATTCCTGAAGGCAATGACTTGGTTTCATGGCGCCTTCCCCCACCCCCTANNCCCGCAAGGGGCGGGGGGACTTTTTAGAACCTTTGAATGTCCAAACTCCAGGGCCATTGCCGCGTCGATGGCCGGCATCGTCACATCCCCAGTATGTCGGCCATGTGCACCAGCTCATGGTTCAGTTTTTTCTGCCCCCCCTTGACGACCATCTCAAGCAGCGTGGTGGTCAGCGAGTTGGCCGACAGGCCGAGCATGATCCCCTTGGTCCCGGAGAGCAACAGCTCCACCGCTTTCAGGCCGAAGCGGCTTCCCAGCAGACGGTCGAAGACGGTAGGCGCGCCGCCCCTCTGGTAGTGCCCCAGTACGGTCACCCGGGTCTCAAAGCCCGCGCAATTCTTGATGCTGTCGGCGATCTCCTGGGCATGCCCGGCCCCCTCGGCCATGATGATCAGGGCATTGGTGCGCCCCTCCTCGTAACGGCGCCGCAACTGGTGGCACATTTCCGTCAGGTCGAGTTCCACCTCCGGCACAATGGCGAATTCGGCGCCGGTGGCGATGGCCGAGGTCGAGGCCAGGTAGCCGGAGTTGCGCCCCATTACCTCCACGATGAAGGCCCGGTCGTGGGAACTGGCTGTATCCTTGATGCAGTCCACGGCGTAGAGGATGTTGTTCAGTGCCGTATCCACCCCTAACGCCATGTCGGTGTACGGGATGTCGTTATCGATGCTGGCCGGGATGCCGATCACCGGGAAACCAAGCATGTCGAGGGCGTGGGCGCCGCAGAGCGAACCGTCGCCGCCGATCACGATCAGCCCTTCCACCTTTTCCTTCAACAGGTTGTCCAGCGCCTTGCGGCGACCCTCCTCGCTGCGGAATTCCGGGGAGCGGGCCGACTGCAGGAAGGTGCCGCCCCGCTGGAGCACCCCGGAAACGGCCCTGCTCGTCAGCACCAGGTAGTCGTTTTTCAGCAGTCCGGCAAACCCCTTGCGGAAGCCGATCATCTCCACGTCGTTGGCGATGGCGGTGCGCGCCGCGGCGCGGATCACGGCGTTCATGCCGGAACAGTCACCGCCGCTGGTAAGAATTGCGAGTCGCTTCAAGTGAAAGCCTCCTCAAGCAGAATTCAATCGGATAATTTTGGGAAAAGCGATGAAGTGGCCGGAAACGGGATTCGAAAATTTCGATGTAATTCCAGCAGCATCTATATTAATAATACAAATTAAATAGTTAGCTTGTTTTCTTGCCGGTAGTCAGTCCAGTTCAGTCCAATTCATTTCGTTCAAATCCAGCCTGTTAGGGGTCAATGTGGGGGCAGTCGTTAACTTGTCAATTCAAGTTTTCACGGGCTCCATAGCGCGTGCTTAAATAGGGACACTCCCAGCTTAAATAGGGACACTCCCTATTTAAGCCCTTTTTAAGCCTGATGAGGTAGGGCAGGGTAGAACCTGCTCTATACTCTACCTTATGGGTTTTTCTAGACCTGGCCCTTATGGGTTTTTCTGGCCCTTATGGTTTCTCGCTCAGTTGGTGGCCGGACGGCATAAGAACTTGGATTTGCAGTGAAAATATGATCTGTTTTTTATAGGTATTTACCGGTTGACGACACCCCTACATGCTGTTACATATAATCAAGATAGGAAGGAGCATTCAATGATACGTTTACAGATACAATCTGATGTACAGGAAAGCGCACTCGACATCATACGCTCCGCCATA
>PLYK01000140.1 GCA_003151775.1 Geobacter sp.
GAGCAAAAGTCCAAACTCCAGGCCTCCCCTGATAAGGGAAGGTATGGAGGGGTTTGCTCACTCAAAAAAAAAGGGCGCCTTTGAAAAGCGCCCCACGTTCATTTTGTCACGATAATCTTTTACAGCGGGTGCAGGTTTGAAAATTCGCCCCATTCCAGGTAGCTGCGGGGGGCTTCGACAAATTCGTAGATGTTCTCCATCCTGCTGAGATGCAGTTTTTCTTCCTCTGCCAGCAAGACCAGCAACTCCCTGGTATTCTCCTCGGGTTCGGCCTTGGCCATACCGTCCAGCAGATCAATGACCTCCTCTTCGGCCTTCACGATGTGGTCAAAGGCGTCGGCATCCTGTTTGAACTCCTTGGGAAGGTCGCAGTTGCAGAGCGTCCGCCGGAAACCGTTGACCACCTGACCTGCCCGGTCCACCAGCGTGGTATCGGTCTCGATGCCGCGCAGGTTCACTTTCAGTTTTTCCAGCGAGCCGAGGTGGCGCTTCTGGTTGTCGGCCAGGAGTTCGAACAGCTCTTTCAGTTCGGCATCAGTGCATTCTGCGCTGAGGGTTTCAAAAAAACGAAGACCGTCTTCTTCAAAACGGGCCATGAATTCGATTGCGTCCATAACAGTTACCTCCTTGCATGCCGTCATTATAGCACAAGAGCGGGCGATATGATGCCGGATAATCGCACCCTGCAACAAGAAAAAAAGCCCTGCTCTTTTCTATCTTTTGGTGCGTGCGGTATGGTTCCTATTTGCGGGGTTGCAGCCTGACCGCCTTGGGGGTCACCGGGCAGACGTATTCGCAGGTGCCGCAGCCGGTGCACCTGGTTTCGTCGACCCTGATCCCTTCACCCATGACCACCGTAATGGCCTGGGGTTTGCACCGTTCGAAGCAGGCGAAGCAACCGCAGTTTCTGGCCAGGCATTGCTCGTTGCGGGCCACTGCCCGCATGTTCTCCTGCTGGGCCGGGACGAAATCTGCGGTGTCGCGGATGGTGGGGTGTTCGTTCTGCGGCTCCTTCAGGGCGCCGGTAACCGTTGTGATCGCCTCGCCAAGGGAGTACAGGCTCTTTTTGAAAAAATCCTTGCGGCTGATGTCCATTGCTTTGTCCTCATAGAAATTCTATATGATTTCCGTTCAGAAATATATGACGGAAGTCAAAATCCATCCATAACCGTTTCCCGATAAAATATCCTGATTGATGGCTTGCCGTTTCGTAACGGCATGGTAAATTAGATATAAATAGTCTTATTTGTTTCTTAAGAGAACAAAGGAGGAAGTGAACCATGTCTCTGGAAGGAAAGAAGGCCCCGGATTTCGACCTTGAGGGGAGCGACGGCAAGCGCCACAGCCTGAAGGAGTATGCCGGAAAGAGCGTTATCCTGTATTTCTACCCCAAGGACAGCACCCCCGGCTGCACCAAGGAAGCGTGCGGTTTCAGGGATGACTACCGCAAACTGACCGGCCGGGGGGTCGTGCTCCTGGGGGTCAGCAAGGACAGCATCGCCTCCCACGGGAAGTTCATTGCAGCCCAGGGCCTGCCGTTCGTCCTTTTGTCCGATCCGGACACCACCATGATGCAGGCCTACCAGGCGTATGGGGAAAAGGTGATGTACGGCAAAAAGAGCACCGGAACCATCCGCTCCACCGTGGTCATCGGCCCGGACGGCGTAGTGAGGAAGCACTGGGCCAGGGTGGCCAAGGCGGAACAACACCCGTCCGAGGTACTCAGTTTTCTTGAAACAACATAGCCGCTTAAAAGGAGGATGTCATGAAACGTTTCATCTGTTTACTCGTGGGGTTGGCGCTGCTCTCCCCGCTCACCGTCCTGGCCTCTACCTGGGAGATCGACCCGAATCACACCACCATGCAGTTCAAGGTGCGCCACCTGATGATCAGCAACGTCAAGGGGGGCTTCGACAAATTCAGAGGAATGCTCAGTCTGGATGACAAGGACATCACCAAATCCAAGGTCGAGGTAGTCATCGACACGGCATCGGTCAACACCAACATCAAGAAGCGTGACGACGACCTGCGCAGCCCCAATTTCTTCGATGCCGCCCAATTCCCCACCATGACGTTCACCTCCACCAAGGTCGAGAAGGCGGGCGAGAACGGGCTGAAGATCATCGGCAACCTGACCATCAAGGGGACTACCCGTCAGGTGGTCCTGGTTGTTGACGGCCTGACCCCTGAGGTCAAGGACCCGTGGGGAGGCATCCGCCGCGGGGCGTCCGCTACCACTGCCATCAAACGCCACGATTTCGGCCTGACCTGGAACAAGACCATGGACAACGGCGGCGTGGTGGTGGGTGAGGATGTGGCGATTCAACTGGAGGTGGAGTTCGTCAGGAAATAGCGGGACAGGATACGGTGCGCCAAACAGGTGTGGCGACGGTCGTCATACTTGCTCACGGGACGGCTCGCATTGGAAAATCAGATAGGGCCGCGTCTACATTTTTCACAAAATGGAAAATGGATACGCGGCCCTGCAACTGTTTTTCGTGACCCGTCACACCGGTGGACGACAAAAACATGAAAACTGAGTTCTTGCATTGATCGTTTTATTGGTCTATATTTTGACCATAAAAGTGATTTATATAGGGAGATAAAACAATGAGAGCAATTTCAATCAGTAATGACATTGTCCCAATTGCAGAATTTAAAACCAATATTTCCAAGTGGTTCAAAAAACTTCAGACATCCAGACATCCACTTATCATTACCCAAAACAGCAAACCGGCTGGTGTGCTGTTGTCCGCTTCGGATTACGATGAATTGGTGTACCGGAAATCTTTTCTTGATTCTGTTGAGAAGGGGATTGCGGACGTTGAAAGCGGGCGTACCCAAACGACTGACGAACTACGTAAAGCTCTGCAAACACGAAGAAGTTCGGGTAATCCATGAGCATAACATGGTCACAGGAAGCTGGCGAAAATCTGTTTGATATAGAGGAGTTCATTGCACGTGATAGCCTGGAGCGTGCTGTCCGGTTTATTGATGCCCTTATTGACCATGCTGAAGCAATTTTGTCCGACAATCCAAGAAGCGGAAGGACTGTGCCAGAAATAGGTAATCCAGACATTAGAGAGCTTATTTACCGAGGATATCGCATTGTCTACCGATTGAATGGTGATCGAATTGAAATACTTACCGTTTTTGAAGGGCATCGGCTATTGCGACTGAACGAATCTGGCGATTAAGAAGTGATGAGCGTATACACTATAAGGGTATGAACTAACCGCACGGAAAACTAGGTACGTCAGGTATTCACCGACTTCTTTCTTGGTCATCTCCAGTGGATGTCGTTTGTTGTGAAAAAGTATGTAGTCCTTTGTCTACAGTACATAAGTCTGTTCGTTTCGATAGCTGTAATGACGAACACGGATGGCACCGCGCAGCTGGTCCTGCAGTTTTGGCTTTTCCATGGCACCCCCTTTAGTCTTTATAAAAGGATACTAAATCATGAATATGTCAGAAAACGTCAACCAGCCAGGTCTGGGGTGCTGGGCCTGATGTGTTGCATTAAATATTCTAAAAAAACCTGTATTTCATTATACAGCAATATAATGTATAACCAGCATAAGCATCGAATATTATTAACTTAACCTAATATATCGTGTGCGGTCGCCCGTAATATATCACGGCTAATACGCAGTCTAATCATGGGTTGAATGATAAGAGGTTAATATGTCAGCTGAAATTATTGTGGTTCCGTTTGAAGTAGGTGATAAGGATTTTCCGGGCGCAACGTTCGTGCAGTTTCAGATTGTTGCTTTTCAGCCAGTACCAGGTGATCCAGGAGCCGGCGTCATATCTTCATCACTGGCGTCGATGAAAGAAGTTGATGACACTGTTGCAAACCTAATCAAAGAAGTTGAAAAGGCTGGCAGAGCGGCAAAGAAGATTCTCAGCGGTAGCAAAGGTGGTAAAAAATGAGACGGTCACTAATTATTATGCTTGCCGTATGTGTATTTTCTGTGGGGCCTGCTTTTGCTATCGACCCGAGTGCTGTAATGGGACTAACACCAGATCAAGTGCAACAACAAATACAGAACGAACAAGCAAGTGACATGCTAATGCTTGAGATGATCAAGGATAAAAACCGACAGGACCAATATAGACAACAAAATCCGTATGCAGGATGCTTGTCACTTGGTGAAGTAAAGGGGGAAGACATCGAAGAAGCTAAGGCGCTGGGAAGAAAGCTTGGAGGCACTAACATACAATATATTGAGACAACTACAAACTATGTAAGAGCATACATTTTTAAATGCGGCCAGTAGCTGATATAACGAAAGGTGTCGATCATGACTCGTCTACCTGAGATCTGGAAATGCATCAAGTTTCACTTACCAAGAGGGCAGTGGACCGATCTTCAAGACATATATAAGATCGTAAGCAAAAACCTGAAACTTGATCAAAAAGACTTTGAAGGGAATAAGGGGACAGGCTACTTATTGAGGAACCGTCATGCCAAGGATAGCAAGAGCTTTAGCAAATAATTGCTGTTACCATCTTATCAATCGCGGTAACGGCAGGCAGCAAGTCTTTCACAAGGACGGTGACTACCATGCGTTTATCGACCTTATACTACAAGCACGGGAAAAATATTCAGTAAGGATTCACGCATGGTGCCTTATGCCGAACCATTTTCATCTACTCGTCCAACCGGAACAAGCCGATCAACTCAACAAATGTATGCAGTGGTTGATGACGAGCCATGTCCGCAGGTATCACCGGCATTACGGCACCAGCGGACATGTCTGGCAAGGGAGATACAAGAGTTTCATCGTCCAGGACAACGATCATCTCTTGACCGTAGCCCGCTATATCGAGGCCAATCCTGTGCGGGCAGGACTCTCGGCGACAGCCGTGCAATGGCCTTGGTCATCGCATTCAGCGCGAAGTGCTGCGATCAATAGTATGCGCCCCGACACACTCCCAATTTTGCTACCTGATGATTGGACCGCTTACGTGGATACGCCATTGACTGACGCAGAAATTGAAAAGCTCAGAAACAGCGTGAACCGTCAGACACCATTTGGGAAGGATGATTGGAGAGATGATTTGTGCGGGCAAATGGGACTCGAATCTACTTTAAGACCGCGTGGGTGGACAAAAGGGCGAAAAAGGGGCACCAATAAGTAGCCTGTCCCCTTATATATCCTGTCCCCTTATATATCCTCCCATCCACAACAAATAGGAAGTTACGCAAATTAATATAATCGGAATTGCAAATCAGATTGGTTGACATAATGACCCTTGTATAACTAAGCGCAACAGCATGCTGGATAAAGCCTCGCTACTGTGCTCTCACACGTTAGCAAGAAGAACAAAAGATGAGCTAAACGGTGCGGCCTCTCACATCCCCTGAGCCTTTGGCTCAGGCCTGGAGTTTGGACTTTTGCTCCCCCGCCCCTNNTCCAAAATCGTAATACGGTAAATCCGTTGGCTCGCAAACAGTTGTCTCGATGTATGTCGTACTGTTTATATTCCGAGTGCTGCCCACCATCAAGCTCTATGATAATTTTCTTCTCAATGGAGACGAAGTCTACAATGTATGTTTCAATCGGCTGCTGTCTGCGGAATTTGACACCTTGAAGCTGACTGTTTCGCAAATGACGCCAGAGTATGCGTTCAACATCAGTTGTGTTATTTCTCAGTTCTATAGCATATTGCCTTAAGGCAATGACGTGGTTTCATGGCGCCTTCCCCCACCCCCTAGCCCCCTCCCGCAAGGGGCGGGGGGACTTTTTAGAACCTTTGAAAATGTCCAAACTCCAGCCCTGAGCCGTTGACTCAGTAAATATTCGATGAAGGAGATGATATGAAAAGTAATTCCATAACTACAGACACCAAAATATGTGCGGTAATCGGTAATCCGATTGCTCACAGTCTTTCCCCGACCATTCACAATGCCGCTTTCAATGCTCTTAACCTGGATTTTGTGTATCTGGCTTTCCGGGTAGATGACGTAAAAGGCGCATTGGATGGTATGCGGGCATTATCAAACTTTCGCGGAATGAGTGTCACGATTCCACATAAGATTGAGGCGATGAAATATGTAGATGAGGTTATGGAGGTCGATCGCTCCATCGGTTCCATCAACACGATTATCAATGAGCAGGGGAGGTTGATCGGTTTGGGAACCGATGGACCTGGTGCCCTGAAAGCCCTTGTCGATGCCGAAGTGACACTTGACGGCAAAAACATCCTGATGCTCGGTTCAGGCGGAGCGGCCAGGGCGATTGCCTTTACCCTGGCCCGGAACACCCAACTGTCGAAGCTGATACTTATGGATGTAAATGAGCCCATGCTGCAAGGATTGACGTCTGATTTAAAATCGGGCACAGAGGCATCCATCGAATCCATTTCGCTCACTGGTAACTCTCTGGCACACACTATGAAGTATGCCGATGTAATCATCAATTGTACACCAATAGGTATGCATCCGAATGAAGATGCCTCACTTGTTCCGGCGGAACTTTTTCGTTCAGGCCAGGTTGTCTTTGACATTGTATATACTCCCCTGGAAACCAGACTGCTTGCCGATGCCCGCTCACACGGACTTAAGGTGATCTCCGGGGTCGAGATGTTTATCAATCAGGCTGTTCTGCAATTCAGACATTTTACCGGCGTCGATGCGCCTGTCGAGGTTATGCGGCGGGTAGTAATGGAGAAACTGGCCGTATGAATATTGTACTGATCGGCTATCGCGGTACGGGGAAGAGTGTAATCGGGGCGATTCTTGCGAAACGTCTCGGGATCCGGTGCATCTCCATGGATGATGAAATTGCAAATAAGGCCGGCATATCGATACCAGAGATTGTTGACCAGTTCGGCTGGCCGGGATTTCGCGATAGAGAGTCTGCTGAGGCCAGAGATTTGGCAAGCCTCGATAATATCATCATCGACACTGGCGGCGGGATCATCGAAAGACCGGAAAATATCGAGGTTCTGCAAAAGAACGCCTGCGTGATCTGGCTGAAGGCTTCAGTGGAAATAATCGTCGCACGCATTCAGGGAGGCGCCGGGCGTCCCGCCCTAACCCAGGCTAAAACCTTTACTGAAGAAGTTGCAGAAGTCCTGGAACGCAGGACTCCCAGATACCGGAGCGCGGCCAATTATGAAATTGATACGGACAATGTGACCCCGGAACAGATTGTGGACACGATTATTGAAATCGTTAAAACGTCCTCTTTCATTCAGAGCCCCTTCACCGCGTAGATTCCCGGCGCATTGCGCCAATACCCTTTATAATCCAGGCCAAACCCGAACAGGAACCGGTCTTCGGTTTCCATGCCGGTGAAGTCGGCCCGGAAACCGGGTGAAACCTTGCGGTCGTGGCGCTTGTCCACCAGGACCGCCATCAATATCCGGGTTGCCCCCTGCTGACGGCAATAGTCGGCAATGGCGTCCAGGGTAATGCCTTCGTCCAGGATGTCGTCCAGGAGCAACACCGTTCTGCCCCGCAACTTAAGCCGCGGCCGGACGATCCAGTCCAGACCCGCCCCGGCTGTTTCCCGGCCATAACGGGTGGCATGGCAATAGTCGACCTCCAGTGGAAACACCAGCCTGGTCAAAAGTTGCCCGGCAAAGATCAGACCGCCGTTCATGACACAGAGCAGCACCGGGTTTGCTCCCGCGAGTCGTGTCGTAATCTCCCCGGCCAGC
The DNA here is from genome assembly GCA_003151775.1 of Geobacter sp. Lineage (GTDB taxonomy): Bacteria > Desulfobacterota > Desulfuromonadia > Geobacterales > Pseudopelobacteraceae > Oryzomonas. The sequence goes on from PLYK01000140.1 coordinate 7,672, forward strand.
CGCCCGATGGCCGCTGTCACGTCCTCCCCGGCGACCAGCAGGTCAGCCTCCGCCAGGACCTGATTCGCCTCGTCCAGCGTCATGGCGCATCCTTTCGTCGTGCGCTCACCACGCGCTCGACACCGCCGGGATCGCAGGCCGTTACGGGCGGAGCGTAATCAGTACTCTTTCGAAACAGTTCCACAACCGCCGGGGCCTGGCCGATCCCCACCTCCACCAGGAGCCAGCCGGCCGGGTTCAGATGCTCTCGCGCCGCGGGTATCAGCGCCCGATAGATGTCCAGCCCGTCCGCGCCGCCATCTAGGGCGCCGCGGGGATCGAAGTCCCGCACCTCGGGTTCAAGCCCGTCTATGTCCGTGGTGGGAATGTAGGGGGGGTTGGAAACGATCAGGTCAAAGCGCCGTCCGGCCACCGGTTCCAGCAGTGAACCGGCCAAGAACTCGATTGCAACTCCGTTGCGCCCGGCATTGCGGTGCGCCACCTCCAGGGCGGCCGGGGAGATGTCGATGGCCGTTACGGCCGCATCGTGCAGATGGCGGGCCAAGGCAACAGCGATACAGCCGCTGCCGGTGCCGATGTCCAGAACGCTTCGCGCCTCCGGCCTGCGCGCGAGCGCCTCCGCTACCAGGGTTTCCGTGTCGTGGCGGGGGATCAGCACATCCGGGGAGACCTCGAACTCCAGGCCGTAGAACTCCTGGGTGCCGAGGATGTGCTGGAGCGGTTCGCGTCTGGCCCGGCGGGCTATCAGGGCGCGAAACGACGCCAGCTCGTCATCGTTTAGCGGTTTATCGAAATTGAGATAGAGGCCGACCCGGTCCAGGCCGGTGGCGGCGCACAGCAGCCACTCCGCTTCGAGACGGGCGTTTTCGATACCTTTGGCGGAGAGATACTCTTTGGTCCAGGCAAGGACCTTGAGGGTTGTCCAGGTTTCCTGACTTGTCATGTCGCCATTCCGAAAAGAATGGGCGAATACTAACCTATTATGCGGCTATGCTCCAGAAAAAAGCGGTAACGCCGGCGTACCCCTGAAAAAGAAGGTTTAATTTTGCGCCATTGTGTGATAAACAGCCAACTAACGAGACAAAATCAGAAAGTTGCGTATCGGGAGGTTGCAGATGTCCGAGCAGAACCCGCAGGTCATGCTGGAAACATCCAGAGGCCCCATCAAGATCGAGCTGTTCAAGGATAAGGCGCCCATCACCGTAAAGAATTTCCTCTCCTATGTCAGAGAGGGCTATTACGATGGCCTGATATTCCACCGGGTCATCAGGGAGTTTATGATCCAGGGGGGCGGCCTGGATGAAAACCTGGTACAGAAAAAGCCAAAATTCGCCATCAAGAACGAGGCTGACAACGGCCTCTCCAATAAGCGCGGCACCCTGGCAATGGCCCGTACCGCAGCCGTCGATTCGGCCACATCCCAATTCTTCATCAACGTGGTGGACAACGCCTTTCTTGACCATCAGGGCAAGCAGCAGGACCGCTACGGTTACTGCGTCTTTGGTCACGTGCTGGAGGGGATGGAGGTGGCGGATGATATCCGCGCCGTCAAAACCGGCACCAGGAGCGGCCATTCCGATGTCCCCGTGGAACCGGTTTTCATCACCAAGGCCTATGACTTGGAATAGCTCTGTGCGCTGCTACAGCCGAGAGCGCCCCGTTTCCCTGCCGGAATCGGGCCGCTCTTTTTTTTGCCGGGCGCCCTTGGCGGAATTGCATTCTTGAAACCGTATACAATATACGTTACACTATGACACCCGATAAAGAACTGCTACAGGTTGTGCCTACACCAGATAGAGGGAGAGGAGTGCATCATGAGTAACGATCAGGTCTGCTATACCTTTGATGCGGCCGTTGAGATGGCCATTGAAATGGAGAATGAGGGTTTTCGCAACTATCTCGCCGCCATCCGCAGGTTGACGAACAAGGGGGCGCGGGAGCTCTTGCGCGATAACGCCCTGGATGAGCTTGATCATAAGCACCAGTTGGAAAAGGCGTTGCTGGAAGGGCGCATGGAGGGTGGCGAGGCCCTTGACCAGCCGATCCCCACCATGCACCTGGACTATGTCTTCAAAAAACAGGAACTCGGTCCCGGGTCGGGTGTGCGCGAGGCCCTGGTGTACGCCATTCACCTGGAAAAGGGGAGTGTGGATTTCTACGGCAAGGTTGCAGCGGGGTGCAGCGGCGCCCCCATGGGTCAGCTCTTCCAGCAGCTTATGAAGGAAGAGAGCCGCCATCTGCAGGCCCTGGAAGATCTCTACGAGCAGCATTTCTTGACGGAAAATTGATGGCAGGTGGGGGCAGGCGATGCCCGCACGCATATCCTCCTCAGCACAGGGACGCCCGGCGGCAGCCAATTTCCGCCGGGCGTCCCTTTTTCTTTGCTTTCGGTGTTGAAATCTATATAATAACTCATTTTTATGCAGTCACGTGGGCATGTCTCACTTGAAAGGAATATACGCAATGAGCGAGACCGTAAGCAAAAAGATGCTGATCAACGTCATGCACCCCGAGGAGGCGCGGGTGGCCATCGTGCATGACGGCCGCCTGATGGAACTCAACATCGAAATCAGCGGCAAGGAACAGACCAAGGGCAACATCTACAAGGGGGTAGTGCTGAGGGTGGAACCGGGGCTCCAGGCCGCCTTCGTCGATATCGGACGGGCCAAGCCGGGCTTTCTCCAGATGGGGGAGTTGCACCCCGATTTCTGGCAGTGGCGCGACGATGTCCCGGCAGATCAGCGCAAGCGGCGCCCCCGCATCCAGGAGGTGCTGCGCCGGGGCCAGGAACTGGTGGTGCAGGTGGAAAAGGATGAGCGGGACAACAAGGGCTCGGCTCTGACCAGCTACCTTTCCCTGCCGGGACGCTACATGGTGATCATGCCGGGCAGCGACTCCTCCGGCATCTCCCGCAAGGTCGAACAGGAGGGCGCGCGCAAGAAGTTGAAGGAACTCGTGACCGGCCTGAACGTCCCCGAAGGGATCGGCTATATCATCCGCACCGAGGCGGTGGGACGCACGCCGGAGGAGCTTAACAAGGACCTGGAAAACCTGCTGGAGTTGTACGACGATATCAAGGAGCGGGCGGCCGAGACCAGCGGGGCGGGCGAAGTCTACCGCGACAGCGGGCTGATCATCCGCTCCATCCGCGATTACTTTTCCGACGATATCGATGAGGTGCTCGTTGACAGCAAGGACGCCTACCGGGAGGCCAAGGAGTTCTTCCGCGAGACCATGCCCAAGTGCGAAAAGCGCGTCAAGATGCACAAGGAGAAGCGTCCCATCTTCTCCCGTTTTCAACTGGAAGAGCAGATCGACCAGATCTACGAGAAGCGGGTCCCGCTTCCCTCCGGCGGCTCATTGATCATCGAGCCGACCGAGGCTCTGGTCAGCATCGACGTCAACTCGGGTAAATCCAGCGGCGAGCGGGGGATTGAAGATACCGCATTCAAGACCAATATGGAGGCCGCCGAAGAGGTGGCGCGCCAGCTCCGGTTGCGCGACCTGGGCGGCCTGATCGTGATCGACTTAATCGACATGCGCGAATCGAAACATAATATCGAGGTGGAGAAGGTCCTCAAGCAGGCACTCAAGATGGACAAGGCCAGGGTCAACGTGGGGCGCATCTCCGAATTCGGCATGCTGGAGATGTCGCGCCAGCGCATCGCCAAGACGCTTAACGACGCCATTCACCTGGCATGCCCCCATTGCGAGGGGCGCGGCAAGGTCAAGTCGGTCGAGGCCATGGCCCTCTCGTTCCTGCGCAAGGTACATGCCGCCGCCGCCAAGGGGACCGTGGCCGAGGTGCGTGGCTCCCTGCCGCTGGAAGTAGCCTACTACCTGCTCAACCGCAAGAAGCGCGAACTGACCCAGATCGAGAACGATTACGAGATCGAGGTGACGGTCAAGGGAAAACCCTCCTTTACCATGAACCAGCTTGAGCTGGAGATCGTCAAGCGCGAAAATCCGCGCATGGAGGATGTTCTGGCATCCGAGGCCGAGGCTGCCGAGGCGCCGAAGCCGGCGGAACGGAAACCATCAGAGCGGAAACCGTCAGAGCGGAAAGAGGCGCGGCCTGAACCCGCGGCAGCAGAGGAGAAGACGGTTGAGGAGGGTGTTGCCGAAGGCGGCAAAAAGCGCAAGCGCCGCCGCAAGAAGAAGAAACATGCAGGGGAGGGGGCAGCAGCCGAGCAGTCCGCCGAAGCTCTGCTGATGGGGGAACACCCTGCCGAGCTTGAGCAGGCGCCCGCGCCGTCAACGGAAGAAGCGTCCGATCAGGGCGAAGGAATTGCATTGGAGACCCCTGCCAAGTCCAAGAAACGCAAGCGCCGTCGCCGCAAGGGGGGCAAGGCGCCGGACGAGGGAGCAGCGGAGCTCGCGGCACCGGTCGCTGAGGCCGCCCCGATGTTGCCCTCGGAACAACATGGCATGGTTGAGCCCACGGCGGCGCCGGCCACGAAAAGGCCTCGGCGGAGCAAAGGGGCACGTGCGGTCTCTGAAACCACCGCCCTGCCCGCCGCGGAAGTGGCGGCCGCTGTTGTCCCGCCTGCCGTTGAAACGGCCGAAGAGGTGTCAACCGGAAAGCGTGCCAAGCCGCGCCGCAGCAGCCGCAAAGGGAAGCAGGAGCACGATGGGGCCGCCGTCCAGCCTTTGGCCGTTGTTTCCGAACCGCCCGCCGTAGAGAAGCCCGGGGCAGCGCCGGCAGCAGAAATGCCCAAGCGGACCAGGGCCCCGCGCGCCCCGAAAAAAAGAGAAGCGGTACCGGCGGCACTCCCGGCCGAAACGGTCCCTGAACCGGCGAAACCGGAAAAACCTCGCCGGACTCCCGCCAAAAAGGTCGCCAATGCGTCATCCGAGCCGGTTGAGGAGGTCGCCGCGCCCAAAAAGCGCAGCAGCCGTTCCCGTGGCGCCAAGAAGACGGGGGAAGATCAGTAATACCGATTTCAAATCAAGGANNAGCGCCTTGATTTGGAATTGGTATAGCCCGCCCATGGCGCGGCCCGGCGGCCATGCCTTTTTTTCTTGACCTGACAGGATGTTGGCGATATTTTTATCAGTCTTGTTCTCACCGGTTTCCGGATACGTTTTTCACGAAAGGCAAAACAGATACCATGGAAGAACTCAGCGAACTCCTGCTTCAGAGACGGCGCAAGGTCGACGCCCTCTGGGAGGCGGGTGTCAATCCATATCCCAATGATTTCAAGCCGCTGCATACCTCGGCCGAGGTGATTGCCGCCTACGGCGACAAGGAGCAGTTTGATGCCGGCAATGAACAATATGTCGTGGCCGGCCGCATCCTTGCCCGGCGCTCCTTTGGCAAGGCGGCCTTTATCCAGCTTCAGGACCGCAAGGGGCGTATCCAGGTCTACGTAAAAAAGGATGATATCGGCGCAGAGGCCTTTGAGTCCTTTGAGTCCTTTGACATCGGCGATATCGTCGGCGTCGAGGGGTTCCCGTTTCGCACCAAGACCGGCGAACTCTCGCTTCATGCAAAGAAGGTCCGCCTCCTGGTCAAGTCGCTGCACCCCCTGCCGGAGAAATTCCACGGCCTTACCGATCTGGAGACCCGTTACCGCCAACGGTATGTGGACCTGATCGTCAACCCCGAATCGCGGGACGTCTTTATCAAGCGCTCCCGGATCGTCAATCTGATCCGCGGTTTCATGGCCGGCCGCGACTTCCTTGAGGTCGAGACCCCCATGATGCAGCCGATCCCCGGCGGCGCTGCGGCCCGGCCGTTCATAACCCACCATAACGCCCTGGACATGCAGCTCTTCCTGCGTATTGCGCCCGAACTCTACTTGAAACGCCTGGTTGTGGGAGGTCTGGAAAGGGTCTTCGAGATCAACCGAAACTTCAGGAACGAAGGGATCTCGGTGCGCCATAACCCCGAGTTCACCATGATGGAGTTCTATCAGGCCTACGCCACCTATGAGGAGTTGATGGACTTCACCGAGGAACTCTTCTGCCATGTGGCCCAGGAGGTGCTCGGCGCCCTGGACTTCACCTGTCAGGGGAACGGGATCAGCTTCAAGCGTCCCTGGAAACGCCTGACCGTTCGGGAGGCGATCCTGGAGTATGGCGATATAGATGCCAAGCAGTTGGACGACCGCGATCTGGCCCTTGCCTATGCCCGCAGCCTCGGTCTCGAACTTTCCCAGGACATCGGCCACGGCAAGCTGATCATGGAGATATTCGAGGAGGTGGCGGAGCACAAGCTGATCCAGCCGACCTTCATCACCGCCTATCCGACCGAGGTGTCGCCGCTGTCGCGTAAAAACGATCACGACCCGTTTATCGTAGATCGTTTCGAATTGATCATCGCTGGCCGGGAGATCGCCAACGCCTTCTCGGAGTTGAATGACCCGGTTGACCAGAAGGAGCGTTTCCTCTCCCAGGAGGCCGAGAAGAACAAAGGTGACGAAGAAGCCCACTACATGGATGAGGATTATGTCCGCGCCCTGGAGTACGGAATGCCCCCCGCGGCCGGCGAAGGCATCGGCATCGACCGTTTGGTGATGTTGCTGACGGATTCGGCCTCGATCCGCGACGTGATCCTGTTCCCCCAACTGAGGAAGGAAACGAAATAGACGATGCCCTTTGAGCTTTTTATCGGGCTGCGCTACCTGAAGGCCAAGCGCAAGTCAACGTTTATCTCGATCATTACCTTCATTTCCACCGCAGGGGTAGCCCTGGGGGTTATGGCGCTGATCGTGGTGCTGGCGGTGATGACCGGCTTTGAAGAAGACCTCAAGGATAAGATCCTTGGGACCAATGCCCATGTGGTGGTCACCCATAACGGCACTCCCATGGAGGATTACCAGCAGATCATGGCGAAGCTCAAAGGCTTCAAGGGGGTGCAGGCCGCAACGCCGTTCATCTACAATCAGGTCATGCTATCATCCGGCAAAAACGTCTCCGGCGTGGTGCTGCGGGGGATTGATGTCCGGTCGGACCGCCAGGTAACCAAATTGAGCAAGTCGATAGTCGAGGGTTCTCTCGATCAGCTCGACCCGGTCATGGGCTCAGGTTTTGGCGCCAAGCCGGGACTGGTGGTGGGCAAGGAGTTGGCCAAACACTTAGGCCTGATCGTGGGTGACGCTGTCAACGTTGTTTCCCCCATGGGGAACATCACGCCGCTGGGCATGATGCCCCGGATGAAGCCTTTTCACGTGGTGGGAATATTCAATACCGGCATGTTCGAGTACGACTCGACCCTGGCCTACATCAGCCTGGCCCAGGCCCAGGCCTTTTTCGATCTTGGTGATACCGTCACCGGCATCCAGTTGAAGGTGGACGACGTCTATCACACCGGCGAACTGGTGCGCGCCATCAACCAGACCATGGCACCCGAATACTACGCCCGTGACTGGATGCAGATGAACCGCAACATCCTCTTTGCCCTCAAGACGGAGAAGATGGTCATGTTCATCATCCTGACCCTGATCGTCCTTGTGGCGGCCTTCGGCATCGCTTCAACCCTTTTCATGGTGGTGATGGAGAAGACCAGGGATATCGCTATTCTCAAGTCCATGGGGGCCACCGGCCTCAGCATCATGAAGATATTTGTCCTGGAGGGGCTGATCATCGGCGTCATCGGCACCATCCTGGGAGTCGCCTCGGGGCTCTTGATCGCCCTCAACCTCGAACCGATCATCAACGTCATCGAGAAGGCCACCGGTCTGAATTTTTTCAGCAAGGACGTCTACTACCTGGATCATTTCCCGTCATTGGTGGTGCCGTCCGATGTGGTCCTGATATCGATAACGGCGGTGCTGATCTCGTTCATTGCCACGCTGTACCCGTCGTGGCAGGCGTCGAGAATGTTGCCCGCCGAGGCGTTGCGCTATGAGTAATCTGCTTGAGGTGCGCGGCCTGTGCAAAACCTACACGACCGGGCCGAATCGGGTTGAGGTGCTGACCGGCATCGACCTTGAACTGAAAGCCGCAACCACCACCGCCCTGGTAGGGGCATCGGGCGCCGGCAAGAGTACGCTGCTGCACCTGCTGGGGGCGCTGGACCGGCCGACATCGGGCAGCGTCAGTTTCCGCGGCGAGGAGCTTTTCCGGAAGAGCGACCGTGAACTGGCGGTGTTCCGCAACAGGAGCATCGGCTTTGTCTTCCAGTTCCATCATCTTCTGTCCGAGTTCACGGCACTGGAAAACGTCATGATGCCGGCCCTGATCGCCCGAATAGCCCGTGACAAGGCCAGGGCAACGGCAGAGGAGTTGCTGAATGATGTCGGGCTGGGCCACCGCATGACCCACCGCCCCGGCGAACTGTCCGGCGGCGAGCAGCAGCGGGTGGCCATTGCGCGTGCCTTGGCGCTGTCGCCTGAACTGCTTTTGGCGGATGAGCCGACCGGCAACCTGGATATGAAGACCAGCGAGGGTGTTCATGCCCTGTTGGCCGAACTGCAACGGAGAAAAGGGCTGACCCTTGTGGTGGTCACCCATAATGAACATCTGTCCGCCTCCATGGGAAGAACTGTGCGGCTGGTTGACGGACGTATTGAACAATTTTCATGAGTTTCGGGGGAAGAGTGCCCATATTTCGTACGTTAGTGCTGATTATCTGTGTGTTGCAGCTTGTCGTTTCCGGGACGGCGTGGGCTGATGGCGAAATGATTGTTGAGGTACGGATCAAAGGTAATCACCGTATCGAACCGGCTGCCATCCTCAATGTTGTCTCCATCAAGGCCGGCGATACACTGTATGATGAGAAGACCGACACTGATATCCGCGCCATTTACAAACTCGGCCAATTCCAGGATGTTCAGGCGGCGACTGAGGAGACCGGCAAGGGCACGGTCCTCGTCTATACGGTGCTGGAAAAACCGGTTGTCCGCGACATAAAATTCGAGGGGAACAAGGAACTGGGCACCGACAAGCTCAAGGAGGCCCTGGAGTTCCGCCAGAACTCCATACTCTCCACCAAGGACCTTGCCAAGAGTGTTGCCAAGATTAAAAAGCTGTACGGCGACGAGGGTTACTATCTGGCCGAGATCGAGCCGAAGGTGGAAAAGCGCACGCCCACGGAACTTGCGATTACCTTCAAGATTACCGAGGGAAAGAAGATCCTCATCCGCACCATCCACTTTGACGGGAACCGGGCCTTCACCGCCCGCCAGCTTCGCAAGGTCATGGAAACCAAGGAGAAGTGGTTTCTGTCGTGGCTGACCGGGGCCGGCACGTACAAGGAGGAGGTGCTGAAAAACGACGCCTTGCTGATCGCCGACCACTACATGAACAACGGCTACGTCAATGTCAAGGTGGGTGAGCCGGTGGTCAAGCTGACCGATGCCAAGGACGCCCTGGAGGTGTTCATCGGCATCACGGAAGGGGAGCAGTTCCGGATCGGCGGCATCGACTTCAAGGGGGATCTGCTGGAACCGGTCAGCGAGCTGCGAAAGAAGATCAAGGCCGAGCCGGGACAGATCTTCAGCCGGAGTACCCTGCGCACCGATATCGCCGCCCTGACCGACGTCTACGCAGACAAGGGGTATGCCTTCGCCAACGCCAACCCGCTGACAAAGGCCGACAGCGCGAAATTGATCATTGACCTGACCTTTGATATGGAAAAGGGGGAGCTGGTTTCGCTCGAGCGGATCAACATCGCCGGCAACCCCAAGACCCGCGACAAGGTGGTCCGCCGCGAGCTGCGCATCACCGAGAGCGAACTCTCCAGCGCCACCGGCATGAAGCGCAGCAAGCAGAACCTGATGAACACAGGCTATTTCGAGGAAGCCAACCTGGCAACGGCCAAGGGGAGCGCCGGCAACAAGCTCAACGTCAACGTGGATGTCAAGGAGAAGCCGACCGGCTCCTTCAGTGTCGGCGGTGGTTACAGCTCCCTGGACGGCATCATCGGCCAGGGCTCCGTGCAGCAATCTAACTTTCTCGGCATGGGGCTCAAGGCGAATGTCTCCGCTTCCATCGGCGGGAGGTCGCAGACCTATTCCATCGGCCTGACCGACCCCTACTTCCTGGACACCAAGTGGAACCTGGGGGGCGACATCTACCGCTCGCAGCGTATTTACAACGATTACACCCGGCGCCTGACCGGCGCCGACATCAAGGGGGGCTACCCGATCAACGACTTTGTCGGCACCTTCCTCATGTACAAGTTCGAGGTGAAGGATATCTTCAACCCCCAGCAGGCCTATCAGGTTTTCAATAATGCCGACCCGGAAAGCTTTCCGCTGGGGGTAACGACGACCAGTTCCATCATGACCAGCGTCACCCATAACAATACCGACTACCGCCTCGATCCCTCAACCGGCTTCATCGATTCCGTTACGGCCGAATTTGCCGGCCTGGGGGGGAACAACAAGTTTGCCCGTTATACCCTGGAGAATACCTGGTTTCACCCCATCTACAAAAAGATGGTCTTCTCCACCAAGCTGGTTTTGGGGTATATTCAGGAGGTGGAGGGGCAGTTGGTGCCGATCGACGAAAAATTCTACCTCGGCGGCATCTACTCGCTGCGCGGCTACAAGGCCCGCACGGTTTGCCCGGTAAAACATCTGGGGCTTGCGAACGCGATTAGCGCCTCTCCGTCCGACCAGGTGGTCTACCTGGGGGGCGACAAGGAGGTCAACGGCAATGCGGAGTTTAGCTTCCCCATCCTTGCCGATGTGGGGGTCAAGGGGGTCCTGTTCTTCGACTACGGTAGTTCAACCAGTGATACCTATGCCAAGTTGTTCGGTTCGCTGCTGATGAGCTACGGCGGGGGGATCAGGTGGGCCTCGCCGCTTGGGCCGCTCCGCCTGGAGTACGGCGTTCCCGTCAACCCGCGCTCCGGCCTGGACAGCCCCGGCGGCAGATTCGAGTTTTCAATCGGCAGCCTCTTTTAGGTTGCTTCAATACAGAAAAAGGAGATGGTCAATCATGAGAAGGTTTGTACTGGTGGGAATCATGGCCCTTTGCCTGGCGGCGGGGACGGCGTCTGCTGCCGATGTCAAGATCGGCTACGTCGACATGCAACGGGCGCTCAACAATTCCGAGGCGGGTAAGGAGGCCAAGGAACAGTTGGCGGCACGACTCAAGAAATACCAGGACGAGATCAACGGCAAGCAGGATGAGCTCAAGAAGCTGAAGGACGAGCTTGAGAAACAGGGCATGCTGTTGTCCGAGACGGCCCGGGCCGGCAAGGAAAAGGACTACCAGCAGAAGCTTAAGGAGTTCCAGCGCTTCACCAAGGACGCCCAGGATGAGCTTCAGGGCAAGGATGAGGAGTTTACCCGCAAGATCCTCGAAGAGATGGAGAAGGTTATCAAGGAATACGCCCGTACCAATGGCTATGCCTTTATCTTTGCCAAAAACGACAGCGTGATGCTGTACGTCGATGATAAGGCCGATGTGACCGAAGAAGTGCTGAAGCTCTTCAACGTCACCAAAAAGAAATAGCAGCTACAGGGTAATGACATGCAGCAGAACAAAACATTGAAGGAAGTGGCCGATTATCTGGGGGGCACGGTCAGGGGGGATGAAACGGTGCGCGTTCTCGGACTTGCCCCCCTGGAAACTGCCGGACCCGATACGGTAACGTTTCTGGCAAACCCCAAATATGCCGCCAAGGTTGCGCAGACAAAGGCCGGAGCGGTACTGATGGCGCCCGGAGGCGAAAGTTACGGCCACAATGTGATCGAGGTGGCCAACCCCTACCTGGGATTCGCCAAGCTTCTGACGCTCTTCTACACGGTCCCCCATCCGCCGCTGGGGGTATTGCCCGAGTCAAACGTGGGAACCGGCGTGCAACTGGGGGAGGGGATCAGCATCTATCCGGGCGCCTGTGTCGGGAACAACGTTGCCATCGGCGACCGCACCGTCATACATAGCTGCGCCGTTATTTACGAGGGGGCAGTGATCGGCGATGATTGCGTGGTGCACGCCAATGCGGTAATCCGCGAGCGTTGCCGCCTAGGCAACCGGGTGATCATCCAGCCCGGCGCGGTCATCGGGAGCGACGGGTTCGGATACGCCCCGGACGGTCGCGGTTACTATCCTATTCCCCAGATCGGCATCGTGGTGCTTGAGGACGATGTGGAGGTCGGCGCCAATACGACCATCGACCGGGCCGCCCTGGAGGCAACCCTGATAAAGAAGGGCGCCAAGCTCGATAACCTGGTGCAGATCGCCCACAACTGCCAGATAGGACGCGACTGCATGATTGTCTCCCAGGTTGGGATATCGGGCAGCACCACGGTCGGCGACCACGTGACCCTGGCCGGCCAGGTAGGTATTGCCGGCCATCTGACCATTGGAGACAACGTGATGGTAGGCGCCAAGTCAGGGGTGCCCAACTCCTTGGCTGCCAATGCCGGCTACAGCGGCTACCCGTTACAGCCGCACAAGGAATGGCTCAAGTCCATGGCGGTTGTCGCCAACCTGCCGGCCCTGAAGAAAACGGTCAATGCGCTGGAAAAACGCATCGCCGAACTGGAAGAACAACTGAAAAAATAATTTCTATCTTAATTCAACGAGGTTCCCCATGCTGATGGACGTCAATGAAATCATGAAGATTCTCCCCCACCGGTTTCCCTTTCTCATGGTAGATAGGATCATTGAGCTGGAAAATGGCAAACGCTGCGTCGGAATCAAGAACGTCACCATCAACGAGCCCTTTTTCCAGGGGCACTTTCCCGGCCATCCGGTCATGCCGGGGGTGCTGATCGTCGAGGCCATGGCCCAGGTGGCCGGTATCATGGCCTATCTGGCATCGGACGATGAGACGAAGAAAAAGGTCACCTATTTCATGTCCATCGACAATGCAAAGTTCAGAAAGCCGGTATTCCCGGGCGACCAACTGCGCATCCAGATCGAAACGACTTTCAACCGCCGCGGCATCTGGGGGGTGGACGGCAAGGCGTTCGTGGGCGACACCCTGGTCACCGAGGCCGCCCTCAAGGCCACCTTTGCCGACAAGGCAGCGTAGCAAAGCTTTAGGAGGTTGTTGAAAAACAGCCATCAGGCCTTCGTCCTCGAAAGCCTTTTCGTGCGGCGTAGCGTCCGGCCTTCGCAGCCAAAGCGTCAGCTTCGGCGGAGTAGGCCTGCTACGCCTCCTCAGGGCATTTAGCAGAACCGTTCCGGTTCTGTCCCTTCGGGATGAACTCCGCTGGCGCTACGTCACCGATAATCGCCGGGGGCGATTATACTGCGGGTGCGACGATCTGACTATTTTTGAACAACCAGGGTTTTTCAATAGCCTGTTAGAAAATCAGCGGGGAGAGTTCACATGATACACCCAAGCGCACTCATCGAGCCGAGCGCACGCCTGGCGCCTGACGTCGAGGTAGGTCCGTACGCTATCATCGGCAAACAGGTCACCATCGGCAAGGGCACCAGGATCGGCGCCCATGCCGTGATCGGCGACTGGACGGAGCTCGGCGAGAATAACCGGATATTTCACCAGACCTCGGTCGGCGCCCCGCCCCAGGACCTGAAATACCGGGGCGAAGAGACCTGGACCCGCATCGGCGACAACAACATGGTCCGCGAGTTTGCCACGATCCACCGAGGCACGGTCTCCGGCCACGGCGAAACCGTGATCGGCAGCAACAACCTTTTCATGGCCTACTCCCACGTGGCGCACGACTGCCGCATCGGCAACAACGTGGTCATGGCCAACGTGGCAACCCTGGCCGGGCATGTCACGATCGAGGATCACGTCATCCTGGGCGGTCTGGTGGCGGTGCACCAATTCGCCACGGTCGGCGCCCATGTCATGGTCGGCGGAGGCACCCTGATCGGTCTGGACATCCCGCCGTATATGATCGCCACATCGGGCAAGCGCGACGCCAAGTTGCGGGGATTGAATCTGATCGGCCTCAAGCGGCGCGGATTCACGGACGAGGCGATCAACAACCTGAAAAAGACCTACAAGACGCTCTTCATGGCCGGCCTGAAACTGCCCGATGCCATTGCCCGCATCAGGGCGCAGATCAAGGAGTGCCCCGAGGTGGAAAACCTGCTGGCCTTTATCGAACGCTCCGAACGGGGTATCTGTCGCGGATGAGCGCCCTCAAGACGGCCGTCATAGGCGTGGGCTACCTGGGTAACTTCCATGCCCAGAAGTACGCCGCCATCCCGGATGTGGAACTGGTCGGCGTCGTGGACAGCGATCCGAAGCGGGTCGCCGAGATTGCGGCGGCGCTGGGGACGACACCCTACAGCGATCATCGCGCCCTGATCGGCAAGGTGGATGCGGTCAGCGTGGTGGTGCCAACCCAGTTTCACCATACTGTTGCCCGCGATTTCCTGGCAGCCGGCGTCCACGTGCTGATCGAGAAGCCGATCACCGTCACCACAGCCGAGGCCGACGAACTGATTGCCCTCGCCGAAGCGCGCAGGCTGGTCTTCCAGGTCGGCCACCTGGAGCGTTTCAACCCGGCCCTGATGGCGCTGGGGGACATCCTCCACGAACCGCTCTTCATCGAGTCGGTGCGCATCGCCCCCTTTAAGCCGCGTGGCACGGACGTGAACGTAGTTCTGGACCTGATGATCCACGACATCGACATCATCCAGCATATCGTCGGGTCTCCGGTGGAGCGCATCGATGCCGTCGGGGCGCCGGTCTTCACCGGCGAGGAGGATATCGCCAATGCCCGCATCGTTTTCGAGAACGGTTGCGTGGCCAACGTGACCGCCAGCCGCATCAGCCTGAAGAGCGAACGCAAGATGCGCATATTCCAGCGCGATGCCTACATAACCCTCGACTTCCAGAACCGCAAGCTGCTGGTGGCCCGGAAGGGATGCGGCGAGCTGTTTCCGGGCGTTCCCAACGTGAAGGTGGATGAGCGGGAGTTGGGGGAGGCCGATGCGCTGAGAAACGAGATCGAATCGTTCATCGCGGCCGTCAGGGAAGGGAAACAGCCGCTGGTAAGCGGCAGGGCAGGGAAGATGGCGCTGGAAACAGCCCTCAAAATCAACCTAAGTCTGAAAAGGACACACCCATGATACCGATGGTAGACCTCAAGACCCAATACCATACACTGAAATCGGAGATCGATGCGGCCGTTCTCGCGGCCCTGGAGAGCAGCCAGTTCATCCTGGGACCCAACGTGACCGCCCTGGAGCAGGAAGCCGCCGCATATCTGGGCGCGCCCCATGCCGTCACCTGCGCATCGGGCACCGACGCCCTCCATCTGGCCATCCTGGCGGCCGGCATCGGCCCGGGGGATGAGGTCATCACCTCTCCGTTCACCTTTATCGCCACGGCCGAGGCCATCTGCTACGCCGGCGCCACGCCGGTCTTCGCCGACATTGACCCCAAGACCTTCAACCTCGACCCGGCCATGATCGAAAAGACCATCACCCCCCGCACCAAGGCGATCATCCCGGTGCATCTGTTCGGCCAGCCGGCCGACATGGCGGCGTTCACGGCCATCTGCGAGAAGCATAACCTGCTTTTGATCGAGGATTGCGCCCAGTCCTTCGGTGCGGAGATCAGCGGCCGTATGACCGGTACCCTCGGCCTTCTGGGTTGTTTCAGCTTTTTTCCCAGCAAGAACCTGGGATGCTACGGCGACGGCGGCATGGTCACCTGCGCCACGGCCGAACTGGCGGAACAGGTCAGGGTGCTTCGCAACCACGGCAGCCGGGTGCGTTACCATCACAGCGTGATCGGCTTCAACAGCCGTCTGGACGACATTCAGGCCGCCATACTGCGGGTGAAGCTCAAGCGGATCGATGAATTCAACGCCGGCCGCCGCCGCGTGGCGCATCTCTATTCCTCCCTGCTGGCTGATGTGGCGACCGTCCCCCACGAGGATGGCACGGGGAGGCATGTCTATCACCAGTATACCATCCTGACCGACCGGCGCGATACGGTCATGGCCAGACTCTCCGAACAACAGATTGCCTCGGCCGTCTACTATCCCATCCCTCTCCACAGGCAGGACGTCTTTGCCCCGGCCTGCGCAGGTCTGCACCTGCCGGTGGCCGAGGACGCGACCAGCCGCTGCATGTCGCTTCCGATCTATCCCGAAATGCCCGATGCATCGGTGCGGCTGGTGGCGGAAACCGTCAAAGAGATCCTGGCATAATGGAGATGGTTACTCCGCTGTATATGCGCGTCGGGAACAAGGCAGCGGCGAGCCGGCGACGCAGGCGGCAATGAACATACGTCGAGGAGACGGAGAAGACGCCAATGCCCTTATCGGCGTGAAGACACAGCGTAGAATCATGATCGTGGCGGGCGAGGCCTCCGCTGACATCTACGGCGCCGACCTGGCCCGGGAAGCGCTCAAGCTGGACCCGTCGCTGCGTTTTTTCGGCATCGGCGGCGCCCGCATGCGCGAGGCAGGGGTCGAGACCCTGGTCGATTCGGCAGACATGGCCGTGGTGGGGCTGGTGGAGGTGCTCAAGCATTTCGATGTCATCTCGGGCGCCTTCCTCAAGCTGAAA
Organism: Geobacter sp.; assembly: GCA_003151775.1. Classification (GTDB taxonomy): domain Bacteria; phylum Desulfobacterota; class Desulfuromonadia; order Geobacterales; family Pseudopelobacteraceae; genus Oryzomonas. Next base: position 24,079 of record PLYK01000140.1, read on the forward strand.
AGGATCCTGTCTGCCGACCGGCCGGACCTGCTGATCCTGATCGATTATCCCGGATTCAACCTGCGCCTGGCCAAGGCGGCCCGCAAGACCGGCGTAAAGGTGCTGTACTACATCAGCCCGCAGATCTGGGCCTGGCGCCAGGGGCGGGTAAAGGAGATCGCCCGGCTGGTGGATCACATGGCCGTGATCCTTTCCTTTGAAGCCCCCTTTTACGAACGTGCCGGCGTGCCGGTTTCCTTTGTGGGGCATCCCATGATCGACCTGGTCAAGGTCGCCGGGGGGCGGGACGATGCGGCAGCCGGTTTCGGGCTCGATCCCGGCAGAAGGATCGTCGGGCTTTTCCCCGGCAGCCGCCGGAACGAGATCGAGCGCCTCCTGCCGGTCATCACCGAGGCGGCCGTCCTGTTGAAGGAGCGCTTTCCCGATATCCAGTTTGTCCTTCCTTTGGCATCCACGCTGCGCGATGATGACGTAACCGCGCTGCTTACGGCAGCCGGCCTCGATGTCACCATCAGCCGCGAACGGATTCATGACCTGATCCGGGCCTGCGACGCCGTCATCTCCGTCTCGGGCACCGTCACCCTGGAAATCGCCCTGGTCGGCACGCCCATGGTCATCATCTACAAGCTCTCTCCCCTCACCTACCAATTGGCAAAACGCCTGGTGAAGGTGGACAACATCGGCCTCTGCAACATTGTCGCCGGGGAAACAGTGGTCAGGGAACTCATCCAGGCAGAGGCCAATCCGGTCATGATCGCGGACGAGATCGGTTTAATCCTGACGGATGCGGGGTATGCCGGCGCAATCAGGGAAAAGCTGGCGGCCATACGGGGCCGATTGGGCGGTGGCGGCGCATCCGCGAACGTGGCGCGGCTGATACTGGCGACAATGGAAGGTTAATGAAATCAACACTGGTACGCACGCTCGGTTTTTTCAAGCCCTACTGGGGACTGTTGCTCATCTCAGCGCTCTGCTCGGCAATCGTGGGGGGCATGGACGGCGCAATAGCCTATCTGGTCGAGCCGGTGTTGAAGAAGATCTTCGCCGGCAAGGATACCGGCATCTTCCTGCTCGTGCCGGCCGGGATCGTCACCCTGTCCGTGGTCAGGGGCTTTGCCCGCTTTATCTATGATTCGACCATCAAGCAGGCGGGCCAGAAGGCCATCCAGGATATCCGCAATTCCCTGTATGCCAGTACGATCCGCCAGGACATGGCCTTTTACAACCGAAAGGCCACCGGCGAGCTGATGTCGCGCATGACCAACGACATCTCCCAGATGCAGGAGGGGATCGGGCAGGTGGTCACCGGGCTGTTCCGCGACCTGATCTCGGCTGTTTCGCTTATGGGGGTCATCTTCTATCGCAACTGGGAACTGGCGATCATCTCGTTCGTAGTGATCCCGGCCACGGCCTATCCCGCCCAACTGATCGGCAAAAAGATCAAGAACGCCTCTGGCCGGAGCCTCAACGTCATGGGCGGGCTGACGGCCATCCTTCAGGAGACCTTCTCCGGCGTCAAGGTCATCAAGGCGTTTGGCCTGGAAAAACAGACCATAGCCAGCTTCCAGGCGACCAACCTGGAGTTTTTTCGCCAGATCCGCCGGTATATTAAGTATGAATCCCTGGCCATGCCGGTTTCCGAGGCCATCATCTCCCTGGGGGTGGCCGGTGTGGTCTACTTCGGCGGCAGCCAGGTCATCTCGGGCCGCATGACCCCCTCGGAATTCTTCTCGTTCATCACCGCAATGGTCATGGTGTTCACCCCGATCAAAAAGCTGCAAGGGTCGTACAATGTGCTGCAGCGCTCGGGAGGTGCCGCAGAGCGCGTCTTCCATCTCATGGATGAGCGCCGGGCCATCGTCGATCGCCCCGGAGCGGCGGATATGGGCCGTTCATCCGGCCGGGTCGAGTTTCGCAACGTCTCGTTCAATTACGGCGGCGAACCGGTACTCCGGAACATTTCCCTGGTCGCGGAAAGCAGCCGCATGGTTGCCCTGGTGGGTCCCTCGGGCGGCGGGAAGACGACCCTGGTCTCCCTGATCCCCCGTTTCTACGACGTAAGCAAAGGCGCCATCTTCATCGACGGCCTCGACATCCGCGATGTAACCGTTGCATCCCTGGTCTCCCAGATTGCCCTGGTCGATCAGGAAACCATCCTGTTCAACGAAAGCATCGCCAACAACATCCGCTACGGGAAACCGGGCGCCAACCTGGAAGAGGTGGCGGAGGCGGCCAAGGCGGCCTTTGCCCATGATTTCATCCAGCAGTTGCCAGACGGGTACGACACCAACATCGGCGACCGGGGGCTGCGGCTGTCCGGCGGACAACGCCAGCGCATCTGCATCGCGCGGGCGATTCTCAAGAATGCGCCGATCCTGATACTGGATGAGGCCACCAGCGCTCTGGACACGGAAAGCGAACAGATGGTGCAAAAGGCCCTGGACAACCTGATGGTCAATCGCACCACCTTTGTCATTGCCCACCGCCTCTCCACCGTGCTGCACGCCGATACCATCATTGTCCTTGAACAGGGGCGTATCGTGGAAAGCGGATCCAATGACGACCTGTTGAAGAACAGCAGTCTCTACAGCCGGCTCCACTCCCTGCAATTCAGCGACCGCAACGCCGGTAACCCCAGCGACGAACCATGAAACGTCTCCTCTGGCTGGCACAGGCGGCCCTGTTCTATTTTTTTTCGCTGGCTGCGGCATCTGTCCCTGGCGGCGCCATGCACCCTGCCGGAAAGGTGGCCGGCGGTCTCATTGCCCTGCTTTTGCCCAAACGGCGCCGCATCGCCATCGACAATATCCGCCAGGCACTCCCCTTCATGAAGATGCGCCCCGACTGGACGTGCCCCATGGAAACCCCTGAGGAGATTGCCCGTGAGCTGTTCCGGCATCTGGGGATATCGCTGTTTGAGACCTGCCGGCTGTATCACGGCAGGGGAGAGGCCATCCTCAACAGCGTCGAGTTAAGGGGGTTCGAAAATTTCGAACGCGCCCGGCAGCGGCACAAAGGGGTCATCTTCGTGACCGGCCATTGCGGCAACTGGGAACTGCTGGCCCTGGCCTTCTCTCACGCGTGCAACGAACCCATAGCGGTCGTGGCGCGCCGCCAGAACAACCCTTACCTCAACACCATAGTGGAACGCATGCGGCTGCAATACAATAACAGGATCATCTACAAACAGGGCTCCCTGAAAACGATTCTCGGCGTGTTGAAAGGAGACGGCATTATCGGCATCCTGGCGGACCAGGCCGTCTTTCCCGAAGACGGTGCGCTGATCGATGTACTCGGCAGAAAGGCCTGGGCCAGCAAGGCGCCGGTCGTCATCGGCCGGAAGACCGGGGCGGCCCTGGTTCCGGCCTTCATCCACCGTGAAGGCACAACAAACGTCATCACCCTGCATCCCGAATACGAACTGGGCAGCGACACGTCCGAACAGGGTATCCGGCGCGACGTCCAGGCGTTGTCGCGCTATGTGGAGAATTTTACCGTCGCCCACCCGGCGGACTGGTACTGGGTGCATCGCCGCTGGAAACGGGCCGGGGAGCCGTCATGCTGAACAGCAAGCTTATGGATTTCGGGGTGCCGATTGTGGTGCTTTTTGTGGGGACACTGCTCATTGCCGTAACCGGGGCCGATCTGAAGGTCTCCACGTTCTTTCATATCGGTGGCGCATGGCCGGTGGGAGACGCCCAACCGTGGCACTTCCTGTACCTGTACGGTTATTATCCCTCCTATATCCTGGGAGCCGCCGCCCTGGCGCTGTTCGCGGCGGGTTACTTCAAGCCCGGATTGGCTTCATACAGAAAGGGCGCTGCGTTTATGGTGGTCTTACTGATGCTGGGGCCCGGTCTGCTGGTCAACACGGTCTTCAAGGATCATTGGGGGCGTCCGCGTCCGCGCGATATTACCCAGTTCGGGGGGACAAAGACGTTTCACCATCCATGGGAAAAGGGCATGGCGGGCAAGGGAAAGTCGTTTCCCTCCGGACACGGCGCATCGGCCTTCTACCTGGCCATGCCGTTTTTCGCCCTGCGCCGCCGCTCACCGCGCACCGCCGTCCGGATACTCACGCTGGGCATGATCTACGGCCTTATGATGGGGGTGGCCCGCATTGCCCAAGGTGGCCACTTCGTCAGTGACGTTCTCTGGGCGTGGGGTGTGGTACATCTTACGGCTGTCGCGCTCTACTACCTGATGGGGCTTGACCGGGAGCGGGTTCCCGACGGCGGGGCCTGAATACTTCCATGTTCTACGCGGCCTACAACATCATATCCCTTGTGCTGCTCTTGCCGGTGCTCCTCTACCACCTGTACCGCTCCGTCAGCCGCGGCCGGCCGGCGGCCCTGGGCGAGCGTTTCGGGCATGTCCCCCGGGCCTGCCTCGCCGCCATCGCCAATCGCCCGGTGATCTGGCTGCATGCCGTGTCGGTGGGAGAATCCATTGCAGCCCGGCCCTTGCTCAAGGCCCTGCGCCTTCGCTATCCCGGCCATTGCATCGTGGTCTCCAACACCACCGAAACCGGCCGCGGGGTTACCTCCGGTTTCCCGGAAAAAGATCTGTGCATCTACTTCCCCTTTGACTTTTTACCCGCTGTACGCCGCACCCTGGACGCCATCAAGCCGGCGCTGGTCATCATCATGGAGACCGAGATCTGGCCCAATTTCAACCGGGAGGCCGCCCGACGCGGCATCCCGGTGATCCTGGCCAACGGCCGCATCTCGGACCGCTCCTATGGCCGTTACCTGAGATTCGCCTGGTTCTTCCGCAACGCCCTGGAGTTCTGCTCCCGCCTGTGCATGCAGACCGCCGCCGACCGGGAGCGGATCATCGCCATCGGCGCCCCGGCGGAGCGGGTGCTGGCAACGGGCAACATAAAGTACGACATCCCCTGCCGCCAGGTGTCGTCCGATGAACGGGCGGCCCTGCGGAAATGCTACGCCATTCCCGAAGAGATGACCGTCATCACGGCCGCCAGCACCCATCCCGGCGAGGAAGAGTTGGTCCTGGCCGCCTTTAGGGAACTCCTGGCGACCCACGGCTCGCTTATGCTGGTCCTGGTGCCGCGTCATCCCGAGCGGGCCGCTCAGGTCGCCGGCCTAGTGGAAAAGGTGGGCCTGCCGTTCCTGCGGCGAACGGCCCTGGCAGCGGACACACCCCCGCCGTTTTCCCGCGGCGCGGTGCTGCTGGTGGACACGGTGGGGGAATTGATGGACATCTACGCCCTGTCGGACTTGGTCTTCGTGGGGGGCAGCCTGGTGGCGACCGGCGGACATAACCTCCTGGAGCCGGCCTCAGTGGGTGTTCCGTCCATTTTCGGTCCCCACATGGCCAATTTCAAGGAGATTGCAACGTTGGTCCTGAAATGCCGGGCCGGCATCCAGGTGGATGATACCGCCGGCCTGATCCAGGCCTGCCGCAGCCTGATCGAAGACGCATCGCAGCGCGGGGAAATGGGAGCGAACGGACTGGCCATGGTGAGGGAAAACGGCGGGGCCACCGAGCGGCACATGGCGGTCATCGCCGGGTATGTGTGAAGCCTGGGACCGGCATATGGTTGTGCCTTGAAAAATGAATACAATTTGAATACTATTAACCAATCAGCATTTTTGAGTTTAAGACAGGACAAGGGGAAATACCATGACCAGAAGATTACTTCGTTACCCGATGGCACTACTTGCATCAGTTCTGATGCTCCTTTTAGTTTCCGGATGCGGCGGCTCAGGTGGCAGCGGGATAACACTCGTGGCAATAACCATTTCCCCGGATCAGCCGGTTAATCTTACTGCCGGTGATACGCTGCAGTTCAACGCCACGGGAACATATTCGAATGGAACTGCCGGTGATCTGACAGGCAGCGTAAAATGGAGTTCCATTGTGCCGGCTGCTGCAACGATAACCGCCGGCGGCCTAGTTACCGCCTCCGCCTCAGTTGGAACATCGCCGAATACGACGATCTCAGCGACATATAACGGGCTCTCCTCGAATTCTACTGATCTTACGGTTGTCGCCCCAGGCACGAACATTTTTAGTGAAAACTGGTCCACAACCGGGAGTCCGACCGGGGTTGCGGTCGCTTCTTTCCGCAATGTCTCCAGTTCGGGTAATGTTTACGTAACTGATTCCACGAACAACCTGCTGCGTGTATATGACGCTTCCGGGGCCCCTATTACATCCTGGTCTACGGTCGGGGAACCGCACGGGGTGGCGATTGATCCTCACAATAATCTGTATGTGATAGATATTTCCAACAACCTGCTGCGTAAGTTTAACAATACCGGGTCTGCCGGGACTCCCCCATCATGGTCAACGACAGGTAGTCCGTCCGGAGTCGCGGTCACGGTCGATTACTCCACCGGCATTGTATATGTGTATGTGACAGATTCTCTTAACAATTTGGTGCGCAAATATGATTCAAATGGAAATATTATTACATCTTGGCCAACGACCGGAACACCGTCCGGTGTCGCGGTTGATTCCTCCGGCAATGTGTATGTGACCGATATCACCAATAGCCTGCTCCGTAAGTACACCTCTGACGGTATCCAGACGACATTCTGGTCTACGACCGGGTTTGCATACAGTGTGGCGCTAGACTTTTCCGGCAATGTGTACGTGACCGATTACACCAAAGAACTTATTCGCAAGTACGACTCTTCCGGGAATCAGACCGCAACTAAGACATTACTCTGGCCAACAACAGGGGGGTTGCCGTATGAGCCGTACGGGGTGGCGCTCGATGCCCTTGGCAATGTGTATGTAACGGATTTATCTAACAATTACATACACAAATACCTGCCGCTGTAATTAATGTCTCAATCGAGCGATCCCTGTCCCGAACGGATCGCCGTACTCGGCAACATAGCGATTTACGAAGAATCAACATCTCAACGGCATCCCGGAGTAGCGGGGTGATACAATGAGCAAGACTGATAAGAATAATTTTTTATTGTTGAAATTCCAGTGCTGAACTCAAATTGATTCAAGGGGAATACCATGACAAAAACGCCTCTCTTCCCAATCACGTTATTTGTACCAATACTGATATTTCTCTTTATCTCCGGATGTGGCCACAGCTATGACAACTCGGCGTTTACCAACCAACCGCCAACGCTCATATCCATTGCCGTCACCCCGGCGGCAAGAAGCATTCCTCTCGGGGGAACACGGCAATTCGTGGTCACGGGAACCTATTCTGATGGAAGCCAGAAAACCATACCGGCAAGCTCGGTAACGTGGAGTTCACCGGATACTGCTGATGCGACGATATCATCTGAAGGTTTTCTATCAGTATCCACCGGTCCGGCTTCAGTTGGAAAACAGCCAACGATATCAGCAACATCAGGTGGAATAACAGTATCAATAGCCCTAACGGTTACTCCTACAGACATCTTCACCAACTGGTCTACGACTGTTAAACCGGTAGACCCGGTAGGTGTTGCGGTCGACTCTTCCGGCAACGTATATGTTGCAGATGCCGCCGTCTTCTCCAACAATTCTTCTATGATCCGTAAATATTCTTCTCAGGGCATTCAGATCGCCTCAGGGGCTACGACTTTAACAAGAAGCAATGTGGTGGGAGTTGCAGTGAACAGCACATCCGGTAAAGTCTATGTGACGGATTACGACAACAACCTACTCAACATATACAACCCCTTAGGAACTCCGCCGACGACTTTGGCTCCAACAGCTCCAATAGCGGCTCCGGCGGGGGTCGCGGTTGACCCTTCAGACCCTTCAGGCTACATTTATATGACAGATGCCAGGAACAACTATCTTTATAAATACAATTCTTCCAACGTCCTGATACAGTCATGGCCAAGGTCTACGATTGGAGTGCCGTCAGGGGTCGCGGTTGACCGTTCCGGCAACGTTTACGTGGCGGATTTCAGCGAGCGTATGATTCGAAAATACAGTTCAGCCGGAACCCAAACGGCGTCCTGGTCTACAACCGGAACACCGTCCGGGGTCGCTGTCGACCCTACAGGGACAAAAGTCTATGTGGTCGATACTTACTATTACGTGCTCCGTGAGTACGACTCAAATGGGAACCCAAGCCAAAATGGGCCTTGGTCTACGACCGGATGGCCAAATGCGGTAGCTGTCGACCCATCCGGCAACGTTTACGTGGTAGATGCAACAAACAACAAAGTCCTTAGATGCCTACCCCAGTGAACGGTAATAAATGGGGCGAATTCCGATCCCTGCCGGAATAACCGCCATTTTTAGGTTAAAAAATCAATCATTGAGCGTATAATAAAAAATTCAATTTTTACCAGTGTCTTCCGGTTAGGTTTTTGCATTGTTCTTTGAGAATGTAAAAAGTTGTAAAATCAGCGTGATGCTGCATTTATTGCTTGACATTGGGTAAAAAATCGGCCGGCCCATCCTCGTAACTATCCGATATTACAGGA
>PLYK01000050.1 GCA_003151775.1 Geobacter sp.
TTGAAAACCTCAAAGGTCTGGCCTTAAATATGTGCTATCTTTTATTGTCATTTGCCCTTCTGCTAACCTATTGATTTATAGTATTACAGAGGGACAACATATTTTGTCATTTTACCCTGGATAACAGAAAATTGTTAAGGAGCACTATAAAAACATGCGCGAAACCTTTCTCCCCTTCTCCACCCCCACCATCGACGACGACGAGATCAACGAGGTCGTTGACTCCCTGAAATCCGGCTGGATCACCACCGGCCCCAAGGTCAAGCGTTTTGAGGATGCCTTCAAGGCCTATGTGGGGGCTCCCTACGCCATCCCCCTGAGTTCCGCAACCGCCGGCCTGCACCTGACCCTCCTGGCCCTCGGAATAAAGGAGGGGGACGAGGTCATCACCACCCCCATGACCTTCGCCTCCACCGTCAGCATGGTCATCCTCTGCGGCGCCACGCCGGTCCTGGCGGACATCGAGCCCGGCACCCTCAACATCGATCCGGCGAAGATCAGGGAAAAGATCTCTCCCCGCACCAGGGCCGTCATCCCTGTGCACTTTGCCGGCCAGTCCTGCGACATGGACCCGATCTTCGCCCTGGCCCGGGAACACGGCCTGACCGTCATCGAGGACGCTGCCCACGCCGCGGGCACCGAATACAAAGGCAGGCGCATCGGCTCCCTGGACTCCATCTCCATCTTTTCGTTTCACCCCAACAAAAACATTACCACCGGCGAGGGGGGCATGGTCTGCACGGCCGACGAGGCCCTGGCCGAGGAGATTGCACTGCTCAAATTCCACGGCATGAGCCGCGAGGCCTGGAAGCGCTTTGCCGCCAGCGGCTCCCCCAACTACGACATCCTCATGCCCGGCTACAAATACAACATGATGGACATCCAGGCAGCCATCGGCATCCACCAGCTCCCCAAACTGGACCGGTTCATCGATACGCGGACCGGGATCGCCGAGCTGTACAACCGCGAGTTTGCCGACGTTGCCGAGCTGGCGCTGCCCGCCTATGCGCCCTATGTCCAGCGCCACGCCTGGCATCTCTACACGCCGCTGGTCAGGATCGAAAAGCTGGATATCAACCGCGACCAGTTCATGGACGAGTTGAAGAGACGCAATATCGGCAGCGGGCTGCACTACAAGGCCATCCACCACCATCCCTACTACCGCGATCACCTGGGGATCGCCGATGACGACCTGCCAATGGCCAGCTATGCCTCGGAGCGGATACTCTCCCTGCCGCTCTTCCCCAGGATGACGGCGGATGATGCAGAGGATGTCGTCACTGCGGTCAAAGAGGTGATCGCGGCCCACCGGCGCGCATTATGATGCGGAAAACATAAAAAAAACGGGGCGGCAATCTTTCTGCCGTCCCGCGCTGCCACTCCCCATCATGGCTGCTGCCGTCATTTAACGGCGATATTCTTCACCACCCGTTTGTCTTCCACCTTCGGGATGCTGATCTCAAGAACGCCCTCGCTGAACTTTGCCGTCACCTTGTCGGCGTCCAAGCCTTCCGGCAACCGCAGGGTCCTGCTGAATCTGCCGTAGCCGCGTTCAAGCTTCAGATAATCCCTCGTATCGATCTTTTCCTCCGTCTTTTTCTCGCCGCTGATCTCAAGGGTGTTGTTAATCAGTTTCACGGTGATATCGTCCTTTGTCAGGCCGGGCAAATCGGCCTTGACAACGATGTTGCCGCCGGACTCGAAGACGTCCACCGATGGAGACAGACTCCCTCTCCCGATGTCGTGCAGGAAGCCCCTGAACGGTGCCATGCCCGTTTCAAAGAACGGACGTCGGAACACCTCATTCATCATGCGTTCCATGTCATCGATCAGACTGGGAAGCCGTGTGGTTTCGAGCCAGCTCCCCCGGGTTTCGGGCACATGCTCCGCCGTTACCGGCACCGAGCCCTTTTCGCCGGCGTCACGAACCGATCTGAGATGTGTCGTGCCTTTCATGACCATGTACCTCCTTCGTAAATGATTTGTTACTTATATAGAAAGTATACCACTTTGAAATTGCCAGTCAATATCATTACACCCATTTCCTGCAGGCGGCTGAGAGAGGCTGAACCCTTAGGGACTCGGAACCTACCAATATACCGTTTTACATCTCATCTTCAGGCCNNTATCGGTAAGTTCCGAGTCCCTTAATTGTCTTGAAGGATGGGGACTTTTTGCGTAAACTTACTTTTTGTGTAAACTTACACTATACTGATATTATTGGGTTAGGAGGCTAGCAATAATAAGTTGTTATTGTTGCTAGCCTCCTTAACGACCATGGACGCAGGAGAAACCTCTATGAGCATTGCCGAAAAGATCCGTAGAATCGCCGGGGAGGCCCGCCAGGCTTCTCTGGTCATGGCGCAACTGTCCACCACCGCCAAGAACGACATGCTGCTGAAGATGGCCGATGCCCTGGAGAAGGAAACGCAGGGGATCATCACCGAAAACGGCAAGGATCTGGAGACGGGGCGCCACAAGGGGCTCTCCGGCGCCATGCTCGACCGCCTGATGCTGGACGAAAAACGTATCGCCGCCATAGCTGCTTCCCTGCGCGAGGTGGCGGCCCTCCCCGACCCGGTGGGAGAGATCACCGGGATGCGGAAACGCCCCAACGACCTGATGGTGGGCAAGATGCGCATCCCGCTGGGGGTGATCGGCATCATCTACGAGGCCCGCCCAAACGTGACCGCCGATGCGGCAGCTTTGTGCCTCAAGGCGGGCAACGCCGTGATCCTGCGGGGGGGATCGGAGGCGATCCATTCCAACTTGGCCATCGCCGCAATCTTGAACTCGGTCATGGCCGACATGGGCATCCCGGCTGCGGCCCTGGCAGTGCTCCCCTTCACCGAACGGGAAGGGGTATTGGAGATGCTCAAGCAGGAAGAGTCCATCGACCTGATCATCCCCCGCGGCGGCGAGAGTCTGATCCGCTTTGTCTCCGAAAACTCGCGCATCCCTGTCATCAAGCATTACAAGGGGGTCTGCCACGTCTTTGTCGATGCCACGGCCGATTTCGACAAGGCCGAAAAGATCGTGGTCAACGCCAAGGTACAGCGCCCCGGCGTCTGCAATGCCCTGGAGACGCTCCTGATCCACAAGGATGTGGCGGCAGCCTTCATTCCCCGCATCGCCGCCACGCTGGGAGGTCTCCAGGTGGAGTTGCGCGGCGACGAGGCCTTCCGGCGGTACGCGCCGGCCGCCACCCCGGCCACCGAGCAGGACTGGCACGCGGAATACCTGGAGCTGATCCTGGCCTGCCGGGTGGTGGACGACCTGGATGCGGCCATCGACCACATCAACCGTTACGGTTCGCTGCATACCGAGGCCATCGTCACCAGCGACTACGGCCGGGCTCAGCGGTTCATACGCGAGGTCAACTCGTCATGCGTGCTGGTCAACGCCTCCACCCGCTTCGCCGACGGCGGGCAGCTCGGCCTGGGGGCAGAGATCGGCATCTCCACCACCAAGCTGCATTCCTTCGGCCCCATGGGGCTTGAGGATCTGACCACCACCAAGTTCATCGTTTACGGCGACGGGCAGGTCCGGGTCTAAAGGCAAAGGGACATCTTCGAAAGGAGCCTGACATGACGGTCCAACAGCAGATCGACCAATTTCTCGCCTCGCCGGCCTTCGGGGTCATCGGGGCATCGACAAACCGCTCCAAATACGGCAACAAGATATTGCGCTGCTACATGCAGCACGGTTACAGGGCCATACCGGTCAACCCCAACGAAAAGGAGATAGAGGGGATCGCCTGCGTTTCCGCCATCAACGGCCTTCCTGCGGAGGTCAAGAGCATCTCCATGATCACGCCCCCCGAGGTAACCGCCCAGCTTGTGCCGTTGGCACTCGATAAGGGCATCGAGAACATCTGGATGCAGCCGGGAGCGGAACATCCCGGAGCGGTGGCCCTCTGCCGGCAGCGCAACGTCAACGTCATTGCCGACGGGAGCTGTCTCTTGGTCGTGATGGGGTATCATGACCACTAAGATTGTCACACGATATTTACTTGCCAGCAGCCTGAAAAGCTGCCATAGTGGAAAATAATCTGGACGGGCGCCTGCCCGTCCTTTTATTTTGAGCAGTTAGGAGCTTTTCCATGCAGGAACGTATCAGAAACATCGCCATCATCGCACACGTCGACCATGGCAAGACAACGCTGGTTGACGCAATGCTGCGCCATTCCGGCGTCTTCCGGGAAAACGAGGCCATCACCGAACGCATCATGGACTCCAACGACCTGGAGAAGGAACGCGGCATAACCATTCTGGCCAAAAACCTCTCCGTCCATCACGGCCGCTACAAGATCAATATCGTGGACACCCCTGGTCACGCCGACTTTGGCGGCGAGGTTGAACGCGTCCTGAAGATGGTCGATTCGGTGCTCCTCTTGGTTGACGCCCTGGACGGCCCCATGCCCCAGACCCGCTTCGTACTCAAGAAATCCCTTGATCTGGGGCTGAAGCCGATCGTGGTCATCAACAAGATCGACCGACCCGGCAGCCGGCCGGATGAAGTGCTGAACATGGTATTCGACCTGTTCTGCGAATTGAACGCCAGCGACGATCAACTTGATTTCCCTGTGGTCTACACCAGCGCCAAGCTCGGTTATGCCAAGCTGGACGTCAGTGCCGAATCCAGCAGCATGGAGCCGCTCTTTGCCGTGATCGAGAGCAATGTCCGCCCCCCCCAGGGAGACGCCAAGGCCCCCTTCCAGATGCTGGTGGCCAACATCGACTACAACGACTACATCGGCCGCATGGCCACAGGCCGTATCTTCAACGGCAGCGTCGCTTCCGGCGAGACCGTGGTCATGATCAAGCAGGACGGCACGATCCAGCGGGGACGCATCACCAAGCTTTTGGGATACGAAGGTTTGAAACAGGTGGAGATCAGCGAGGCAGGCACCGGCGACATCGTGACCGTGGCCGGTTTCGACGAGATCAGCATCGGTGAGACCCTAGCCTCTGCCGAAACCCCCATTGCCGTACCCTACGTCTCCATCGACGAACCGACCCTGTCCATGAACTTCATGGTCAATGCATCACCTTTTGCCGGCAGAGAAGGGAAATGGGTCACCTCGCGCAATATCCGGGAGCGCCTGACCAAGGAGTTGCGCACCAACGTATCGTTGCGCGTGGAGGATACCGACTCCCCGGACACCCTGAAGGTTTCGGGCCGCGGCGAGCTGCACCTGTCGATCCTGATCGAGAACATGCGCCGCGAAGGCTTTGAACTGGCCGTATCAAAACCGGAGGTCATCATCCGCATGAAGGATGGCCACAAGATGGAGCCGATGGAATACCTGGTGGTGGACGTGGCCTCCGAGTTTCAGGGCGCCATCATCGAGAAGATGGGGCCGCGCAAGGGGGAAATGGTGGCCATGAACCCCATGGGCGACATGGTGCGCCTGGAGTTCATCATCCCGGCCCGCGGCCTGATCGGCCTGCGGGGCGAGGTGCTGACCGATACCCGCGGCACGGCGGTCATGACCCACACCTTCCACGAGTACGCCCCTTACAAGGGTGACATTCCGGGCCGCAAGAACGGCGTGCTGATGGCCATGGAGCACGGNNATGATCATCGGCCAGCACGCCAAGGACAACGACCTGGACGTCAACCCCTGCAAGGGCAAGAAGCTGACCAACGTGCGCGCCTCGGGCACGGACGACGCTATAAAGCTGACGCCGCCGCGCCTCCTGACCCTGGAGCAGGCCCTGGAATTCATCGACGACGACGAGTTGGTGGAGGTCACCCCCCACTCGATCCGCCTGCGCAAGAAGGAACTGGACCCGACCAAACGGAAGCGGGCCTCAAAAGGGTAAGCGCCACTTATTTGGATGCTTAAAGAAAAGGGATGGAATCGACGGATTCCATCCCTTTTATCGTGCCGTAAAACCATATTTCATGAGAATCGCCCGAAGATCCCCGCTATCAAACGGCTTGACAAGATAATCCGTACAGTCGCCATCAATAAGAGCATTCATCATGTCGCTTGGCGAGTGGAGTGAGGTCGCCATGATGATGGTAGCCTTGTCGCATCCTGAAATGCCGGCATCGTTCTCCATGGCGCGCATCCGCTTCAAAGCTTCCTGGCCATCCATTTCAGGCATGACGACATCGAGAAATATGAGCGAAAATGGCATGCCGCCCTGTAAGGCATCCCTGAAATATTCTGTGCCTTGAAGGCCGTTACATGCCTTGGTGATGTCCATAACGCCAAGGTCACGGAGTGTATTCTCCATAAATCGCAAAACAGCCATAGAATCATCGACAATCAGTGTTTTCGCTTCACGTTTCATAGCTTCCCCTCTCGATGCCATAGGCAGATTCTATTCTTTGGTTTCCTACCACAAACCAGCGACTTTACCGACTACTTCGATCAATTTGTGTGGACTAAATGGTTTTGTCAGCCAAGCTGTTGCTCCAGCTTCCATGCCTTTAATTTTGATCTCATCCTTGTTTCGGACGTCAGAAATACAATTGGCGTGAATTTATAACCAGATGTTTGACGAATCTCCTATTATGATTGTCATCATGTTTTAGACGCTCTGGTACATCGGGTGCGATGGAATGCTAAGGCCTCTTCAACTGTGGCCAAGACAAACGCATCGTCCCAAGGTTTGGTCAGTAATTTGAAGACATTGCCGCGATTAACTGCATCGGTGATAGCGAAAAGGTCTGCTCTTCCGGTCAAACTTATTCGGACGACATCCGGATAAAGCCCCTTGACCAACTCCAGAAATTCGCTGCCGTTCATGACCGGCATCCACAGGTCACAGATGACCACGCCAATACGGTTTGTCGCCAGCAGTTCAAAGCCTTCTGCGGCGCTTGATGCGGCAAGTGAGATATATCCTTCCGCAGAAAACATTCTTTGCAGCGACGAGATTACATTCGGTTCATCATCTACTACAAGGATTGCCCATTCTCCATTATCTGTCTGACTGTTCAGAGCAGGGAGTTGACGGTTCTCTCGAAGCAGTCGGCCGAAATCTGTTGTTTTAATAGGTCTGCTGAAATAGTATCCTTGCATCTCGTCACAATTGTTTAAGCGAAGATAGTTCAACTGCGCGGCGGTTTCCACCCCTTCGGCGATCACCTTCAAACGCAGACTATGGGCCATTGCGATAACAGTTTTGATTATTACCGCGCAGTCAGGATCGTTAGTTATTCCTTTGACAAAGGACTGATCTATCTTCAATTTGTTGAAAGGAAAGCGTTTCAAATAGTTTAGGCTTGAATAACCGGTGCCGAAGTCATCCATGGAGAGACTGGTGCCCATCTCCTTCAATTCGTTCAGGATGGTGGTCACCCTGTCAATATTCTGCATGACCAGACTCTCGGTTATCTCCAATTCAAGATAACGCGGATCAAGACCTGACTCCCGCAACACGCGCTCCACGATACTGACAAAGTTTTTCTGGCGAAACTGAATCGCCGAGATATTGACCGATACCGGTAGAAATGGCAAACCCGCCTCCTGCCACGCCCGATTCTGTGTACAGGCCGTTTGCAAAACCCACTCTCCTATAGGCTCGATCAGACCGGTCTCTTCCGCCAGGGGGATGAAATCACTTGGGGTAATCAACTCCGACTCAGGGTTTTGCCATCGCACCAACGCCTCCATACCGGTAACCCGATTGGAACGCAGGCTCACTATCGGTTGATAACAAAGGAACAGTTCATCCCGCTCCAAAGCGCGCCGCAGCTGTCTTTCCATTGTCATCCGCGCCAGATAGCGGGCATTCATCTCACCCGTAAAAAAGCGAAAAGTATTACGCCCCTTTTCCTTGGCGCGATACATGGCGATATCGGCTTTCCTGATCAGTGTCTGCACGTCTTCCCCATCTCTGGGAGAAATGCTTATGCCGATGCTGCATGTGACAACGAGTTCATGTTCTTTGATCTTGAGTGGCTGTGTGATGGCCGATTGGATTGAGCCGGCTAAGATGGCGGCAACCTCGGCCACATCCTGATGGGAAATAATAATGACGAATTCGTCACCCCCCAGACGTGCAACGGTGTCGCTCGCCCTTACACTCGCTCTGAGACGTTCCGCGATGGTCTTTAACAGTTCATCGCCGACATCATGCCCAAGACTGTCATTGATGTACTTGAAATTATCCAGGTCAATAAAAATGATCGCAATTTGCTGTAAATTGCGTTGCGATCTGAGCAGCTCCTGATGGATGCGGTCATTAAGGAGGTTACGGTTCGGCAGGCTGGTCAATCTGTCGTGGTTGGCTTGGTATTCCAACTGCTCTTCATAGTGCTTCCGCTCCGTCACTTCTTCAAAGGTCTCGATAACGGCCAGCAGATCCCCTCTGTTGTTACGTATAGGCGCCGCATTGAAAATGATGTATCGATCCGTGCCGTTCATGTTTTCATACCAGCCTTCGGCTTGCAACCCTTCGGGAATGAAATTCGATTTTCCGAAGACCGGATGACAGGCGGATGCTTGATCCAGCGAGCCGGCAATGACGATTTCGGCCAGAACAACTCGTTTGTTATTATAGAATCCCCTCCAGGCTTCATCTTTGCCGAGCATCAACTCGGCCTTGATGCCGGTCAGTTCTTCACAGGCTCGATTCCAGATAATAACTTGCCGTTCGGCATTAATGACAAAAGTGGGGACAGCACTGTTTTGCACCAGATTCTCGGCAAACTCCTTTTGTTCAGCCAAGGCCGCCGCTGCATGTTCGAGCTCGCTAATGTCTTGTAAAGGCCCCAATGGTATTCCTCCTTTATTTTGGATAGCTAGGGGGACAAGGAAAATCATCAAAGAAACTTACTGAATCTTATTTCTATTCTCACTGTTGTCCCATAATTTGACTGAATAAAGAGGAGGCCGGGGTAGCTTAAATCAAGTGGTTGGTTTTATCAAGAGATCTGAATTTGAATCCCTCGCCCGCAAGCATCATGTCGGGCAAAAATATCGTTCTTTCAACCGCAGGTCGCAGTTCATGAGCATTATAGTCTGTCTGTTTTCCGGCAGAAAAAGACTGCGTGATTCATTCAAGACTTTTACTTCCAGTAGGGGTAACACCTAGAAACAGGACACACGCATTGTCGAGTTCAAACCACTGTGCCTATAACTTAGTCATGGGCATCTCCGCCCCATGCCCCCTGAACAGCACAGGCATGCACAAAAAAACAGCACCCCCATCTCGCCGAAGCCGGCAACATACCACTCCAAGAGCATAACCATCTATAATTATTAGACCAATTAGTTTGGCACATAGCATGCAAAGTACCTGCATACCTGACTGAACCGGCATCTGTAACTGAAACAGGAAAGATCCATGGCAAAGGCGCCGACCATTCATTGGGATGGAGCGCCTTTTTTTTATTGGGGCGCCCACAGGCAAAACCCATAGGAAGGTGAGGAACATCATGCCAAAACCCGACTGGTACGATACAACCGACTGCGAAACCAACGACAAGGGCGCGCCGAAGTTCTGCAAGAAATCCGAACCCGGCGAAGGCACCGAGCGCTCCTGCGCCTTTGACGGCGCCCGCGTCGTATTGATGCCGATCACCGACGTGATCCATCTGGTACACGGTCCCATCGCCTGCGCCGGCAACTCCTGGGATAACCGCGGCGCCCGCTCCTCGGGGTCGCAACTCTACCGGCGCGGCTTCACGACCGAGATGCTGGAGAACGACGTCATATTCGGCGGCGAAAAGAAGCTTTACAAGGCCATCCTCGATCTGGCGGAGCGTTACCGGGGACAGGCCAGCGCCATCTTCGTCTATGCCACCTGCGTGACTGCCATGACCGGCGACGATGTGGAGACGGTCTGCAAGGCCGCCTCGGAAAAGATCTCCATCCCGATCATCCCGGTCAACACCCCCGGCTTTATCGGCGACAAGAACATCGGCAACCGCCTGGCCGGCGAAATCCTGTTCAAGCACGTGATCGGCACGGCCGAGCCGCAGGTTTTGGGCGACTACCCCATCAATCTGATCGGCGAGTACAACATCGCCGGCGACCTGTGGGGCATGCTGCCGCTCTTCAACCGGCTGGGTATCCAGGTCCTTTCCTGTTTCAGCGGGGACGCCAAATTCGAGGAGTTGCGCTACGCCCACCGGGCCAAGCTGAACATCATCATCTGCTCCAAGTCGCTGACCAACCTGGCCAAGAAGATGCAAAAAACCTACGGCATGCCCTACCTGGAAGAGTCTTTTTACGGCATGACCGATACGGCCAAGGCGCTCAGGGACATTGCCCGCGAACTGGACAACACCATCAACGGCCTGGAGAAACGGATCATGCAGGACCGGGTGGAGCAACTCCTGGCCGAGGAGGAGGAGTCGTGCCGCCGGCGCATTGCCCCCTATCGCGCCCGGCTGGAGGGGAAACGGGCCGTGCTGTTCACCGGCGGCGTCAAGACCTGGTCCATGGTCAACTCCCTGCGGGAGCTGGGGGTGGAGATACTGGCGGCCGGCACCCAGAACTCGACCCTGGAAGACTTCTATCGTATGAAGGCGCTGATGCACAAGGACGCCAAGATCATCGAGGACACCTCCACGGCCGGCCTCTTGGCGGTCATGGCCGAGAAGATGCCGGACCTGATCGTGGCGGGCGGCAAGACCAAGTTCCTGGCGCTCAAGACCAAGACCCCGTTTCTGGACATCAACCATGGCCGTACCCATCCCTACGCCGGTTACGAGGGGATGGTGACCTTTGCCCGCCAGCTCGACCTGACGGTCAACAACCCGATCTGGCCGGTTGTGAACGCCCCTGCGCCGTGGGAGAAGAGCCACGGCCAGCTTGCCGCCAATGCCGCTGCGGCGGCGGGTCACGCCGCTGCGTTCCTGGCCGAGGACCTCTCGGCCTCGCGGGTCAAGGTGTCCACCAAGTGCGCCACGGTCAACCCGCAGAAGAACTCCCCAGCCCTGGGCGCAACCATGGCCTACCTGGGGATCGACAACATGCTGGGACTGTTGCACGGCGCCCAAGGATGCTCCACCTTCATCCGCCTGCAACTGTCGCGGCATTACAAGGAATCCATCGCCCTCAACTGCACCGCCATGAGCGAGGATACGGCCATCTTCGGCGGCTGGGAGAACCTCAAGAAGGGGATCAAGCGGGTGATCGACAAATTCAAGCCCGAGATTGTCGGCATCATGACCTCGGGTTTGACCGAAACCATGGGCGACGACGTGCAGAGCGCCATCGTCCATTTCCGCCAGGAAAACCCCGAGTATGCCGGCGTGCCGATTGTGTGGGCATCCACCCCTGATTACTGCGGCTCCTTGCAGGAAGGATACGCCGCCACCGTTGAAGCAATCGTCGCCACCCTGCCGGAAGGTGGCCCGGCCGTCGAGAAACAGGTCAACCTGCTGCCGGGCGCACACCTCACGCCCTCTGACGTGGAAGAGATCAAGGAGTTGGTCGAATCCTTCGGCCTGACCGTTCTGACCATCCCGGACATCGCCAATGCCATGGACGGGCACGTTGACGATGTGGTTTCGCCGCTCTCCACCGGCGGCATTACGGTTGATGATCTCCGCAGGGCGGGACGGAGCGTGGCAACGCTGTACATCGGCGACTCCCTGGCCAAGGCAGGAATGAAACTGCATGAGAAATTCGGCATCCGGGCCTACGGATTCAACTCCCTGACCGGCCTGGCCGAGACCGACCTCTTCATGGAGACGCTCAGCGTAATCGCCGGGCTCCCCGTGCCGGAAAAACACCGCCGCTGGCGGAGCCGCCTGATGGACGCCATGCTGGACAGCCACTACCAGTTCGGCACAAAGAAGGTGGCCCTTGCCTTGGAGTCGGACAACCTCAAGGGGCTGGCAACCTTCCTGCACGGCATGGGATGCGAGATCCAGGCGGCCCTCAGCGCCACGCGCACGCGGGGCCTGGACGGCCTGCCGAGCGAGAATGTCTTTGTCGGCGACCTGGAAGACCTGGAAGAGGCAGCCCTGGGTGTCGATCTGCTGGTGGCCAACTCCAACGGACGCCAGGCAGCCGGCAAGCTCAAGATCGGAGCGCACCTGCGGGCAGGATTGCCGGTCTTTGATCGCCTGGGCGCCCACCAGAAGGTATGGGTCGGCTACCGGGGGACGATGAACCTGGTCTTCGAGGTGGCCAACCTGTTCCAGGCCAATGCCAAGGAAGCGCAGAAGCTGGCGCACAACTGAAGGGTTATTTCGCTATAGAGCACCTGTGGCAAAAAAGGAGTTGACCATGAAAATAGCATTTACCACCAAAACCGGCGAGATGATTGATCAGCACTTCGGCCAGTGTCAGAGTTTCCACATCTGGGAGGTCGGCCCGGACGAAGCGGAATTCCTCACGACCAAAAGCGCCATTACAACGGCCGAAGACGAAGAAGACCGTATTCAGGCCAGGGCCACTGCAATCGCCGACTGCGCCATCGTCTATACCATGCAGATCGGCGGCCCGGCGGCTGCCAAGCTGATCGCCCAAAAGATCCACCCCATGAAGACCGGTTCGGAGGTAAGCCTGAAGGAGACCGTCGAACGGCTCCAGGAAGTGTTGCGCGGCAACCCGCCGCCATGGCTCAGAAAGGCAATGAACAAGGAACAGGCCACATCGTTTTTAGAGGATTGATGCGCTACACGCGCCACACAACCATAACGGAGGAAAGAATCATGGCTTACATCACTGCGCTGACAAAAAACAAACAAGAATGGACCCCCCAATTCATCAAGTCCATTGACGAAGAGCTCTGTATCGGTTGCGGCCGCTGCTTCAAGGTCTGCGCCCACGAAGTCCTGGCGTTCGAGGAGTTGGACGAGGACGATTCGGCCAAGATGTTCATGAAAATTGCGGACGACGGCAACTGCATCGGCTGCCAGGCCTGCGGCCGTACCTGCTCGAAAAAATGTTTCTCCTTTGAACCGGTTGTACTGTAGAAGGTTGGTCTGGAGTTTGGACATTTTCAAAGGTTCTAAAAAGTCCCCCCGCCCCTTGCGGGAGGGGGAGCAAATGTCCAAACTCCAGGCAAGGGAGGTGTTATGCTCATCGCGGTTGCATCCAAGGACGGCAGGGAAATCAACCAGCATTTCGGACATGCCGAGCGTTTCCTGATTTACGACGTTGGCCAAAACGAAGCCAGGCTGGTGGATGAGAAGAAGGTGGAGCGCTACTGCAGCTTTAACCCGGATAACCCGTTGCGCGGCCATGCCCTGAAGGGGATTGCCGATGCCTTGCAGGGATGCCGGGCGGTGGTGACGGCCCAGATGGGCGAACACCCCCAGGGGGAACTGGAAAAACTGGGGATTGAGCCATTCGTGGTATCAGGGCCGATTAAAGCCACGCTTATGGAACTGGTAAAGATGCTGTAATTAGAGGCTCTTGCAAAACTCTTGCAAATTGACTCCCCCTCCCTTGACGGGCCTGCGCGCTAAAGCGCTTCGGCGCGCAAGCGGGAGGGGGCTGGGGGGTGGGTGAAGCTGCAACATGCAGATTTCACGGCGAACTTCCCCCCACCCTAACCCTCCCCCGCAAGGGGGGAGGGGACTTTTTAGACTTTTGCAAGAGACTCATTAGTTTTCATCCGTTCGACTGCGCACCCTTTCACAATGAGGTGATAACCTGTGGAAAACGGTTCCTTTAATTATTGCAACCTGCCCCCGTGGGTTATCGCTTCGCGCCATTTCAACGACAATCCCCAGCCGTTGGAGATTCAGGGCGTCAAGGAGGCCAACCGCTTCCTGTTCGGGAAGCTGGACGCCATTCCCTCCCAGGTAGAGCGCGCCCTGATCTTCAACAATTACATGTCGGTCAAGTTCCAGCTCCACCATTGGCAGGACCAGGCCACCGACACGGCCCGCAAAAGCATCAAGAACAGCTATCTGCGCTTCCTGCGCGGCTGGATGATGGATTCAAACTCTCGTGAAGGAGCGGTACTCAAACGCTGGGTCGAAAGCCGCATCGGCATCGCTCCCACCTTCCACCGCGCCAGGATTTCAAACATCCACAGCGAGGCATACTTCGAATACTCGGTGGATGTCATGAAGGGGAGCGCCCGCACCAACGCCATTCAATCACAACTCGACCTGCTCTACGAATACTGCCAGTACGAACTGCTCCGAAAGTATCCGGCAACGCAAAACATTCTTCTCTACCGCGGCACCTACGATGCAAGCGAACACAGCGTGCTTGAGCAGATCGGCAAGCGCGAGCAGGTCGTCCGCCTGAACAACCTGGTTTCGTTCACCTCGGACGAGGAGCGGGCCTGGGAGTTCGGCTCCACCGTGTGGCAGGTTAACGTGCCTCTCAGCAAGATCTTTTTTTACAACGACCTGCTCCCCGGCAGCATCATGAAAGGGGAGGGAGAGTACCTGGTCATCGGCGGCGAATACCGGGTGCGCCAGGTGATGTGCACCCTCTAGCGCCTCAACAGCATCTCCGCAACCTTCCCCGCCACCTCCCCCGTCAACACGGGACAAACCCCCTTGTCATTGCCGGCGCGGATGGTCTTGCAGCAGGTTACGCCGTACTTTCCCTTGAACCAGGCATGCAGATCCCGGGTAAGACGGGTGATCAGCTTCTTGTCTTCCCTCAACACCAACCCCAGCCCCACGGTGGCGCCGGAAACGGCGCCGCACATGCAGCCGGAGCCGGAGCCGCCGCCGAAACCGCTGGCCATCTGCACCACCTCCTCGGGCAGGTCGGGACGGAAATGGTTCCTGACCACTGCCAACACCGCCTCGGCGCAATGATATCTTCCCGAGCGGTACAACTCCTCGGCCTCGATCCGGCACTGCTCGGCCATCTCCATCCCTTCCAATGACGGTTGCGCGTTTTTCGACCGGAACATGAAACCCTCTTTCTTACAGGGATGAAGGGGATAAACAGGATAAAAGCGTTATACTTATCATGAACGCCTGTTTCACCGAACACTCCCTGAAATGAGGTGACATATGTAAAACAATATATATTGTCTTCCGAAAAGTCAAGGGAAAGGTCGTGAAGAAGTGCTGTCCCCCATGGGAGTGGCAGCCTGCAAAAAAATACGCCGGGATGCGGTAAGCATCCCGGCGCATATCATCCGGCGCACATGCAGCAGTTAACCTGGCTACTGCACGATAGTGAATTCGTCTCGTCTGTTCTTGGCCCAAGCCGCCTCGTCGTTCCCTTCAACCGCCGGCTTTTCCTTGCCGTAGCTGATGATGGAGAGGCGGTCGGGGGCAACGCCCAGGGTGATCAGGTATTGCTGGGCCGATTTTGCACGGCGCTCACCCAGCGCCAGGTTGTATTCAGCCGAACCGCGTTCGTCGCAATTCCCGGCAACCTGGATCTTGACGGTGGGTTTGCTCTTCAGGAGGATTTCAGCGTTTTTGCTGAGCACGTTCCGGGCATCCCGGCTCAGGTCGGATTTGTCAAAATCAAAATAGATGGATTCAAAAGCGGTCTCCTGGACAGGAGCCGTGGCAGCCTGGGCTCCTGCCTGTTTGATCGGCTCGGCAGCCGGGGTCGCGGACCCAGCAGGGGTCGCGGACCCAGCCGGGGTCGCGGACTCAACCGTGGTCGGCTTGGCCGGCTGGGACGCTTCCGGAGTCATTGCCGGCTCGGACTTGACAACCGGTTCCTCGCTCTTCACCGCCTCTTTGTTTGCGCAACCGCCAGCCAGAAAAACCGTCAGGCTGAGCGCTGCCAACACTATCATTCTCCCTTGTTTCATAGCAATTCTCCTTATGTGTGGTTTATTACGGCAAGTTGTCCAATTGTTCCAAAGCAGACAAATTATACAGCAGGCGGAAAGAATTGCAATTGCAATTCCGGAATAATTTAATACCCCTCGGAGCAAATAGGCTCCCGCTCCCTCTTCAATGACCTGTCAGCGGGGCTGAATGCGGGCTGCTGCCGTCCCTGGCAATATCGATTGCTTCCAGCCCCCGGTTTGTTCCACTCTCCAAGTACGGTGTAAGTACAGGGTTTTATCGAGGGAGGCATTAAGAAGGGGTTGCGTTTGAGCGCAACCCCTTCTTAATGCTGTTAACAAATATAACTATTGTTGATTCAATACAAAACTACTTGATCCACGGAGCACCAACTGGGAGCTTAATACCCGACTCGGCATATACCGCGACCGTCATAAGATATAAAGCAGAGAATGCGCAGACCAATAAATCATAAGCAGCAAACGTTCCGGCAGCCGCGTTCTCTGTGAACTCCTTGACATCCAGTCCGATAAAACCGATAAGCAGAGTAAGAAATATAATTGCCAAGGCTGTATGATGCTTCATTGAAGCAATGAAAAGTATAAATGTGAAGATCGTCCAAGCAACA
The DNA here is from genome assembly GCA_003151775.1 of Geobacter sp. GTDB lineage: Bacteria > Desulfobacterota > Desulfuromonadia > Geobacterales > Pseudopelobacteraceae > Oryzomonas. Next base: position 16,280 of record PLYK01000050.1, read on the forward strand.
AGGAAAAAGCCAAGGTCATTAGCATTAAATCCAAGCGTTGGATAAGCTTTTACGAGCTCTGGATTCTTACCGAAGATTACCATAAGGCAAAGCGATATCCAAAATGCTCCATATCCTGTAAAGGCACAAAAACCAAAATTGTTGCCAGTTTTAAACTCCATAAAACCGGCAATCAGCTGAGCGGTACCTCCAAAGCAGAGGCCAAACCACAGAACAGGGGCGATACCACACCACCCCAGATTGTGGCACTGTAGAACGAACGTTGTCATTCCGAATCCAGCAAGACCAACTACAGCGGGGTTTCCTAGCTTTAAATCGTTCATTTTTGTCTCCTTTTGTTTTTATTAGGTTGCCATAGGCAACCTTCTTGGTTTTTTATATGTGGAAGTAAGAGTAAATTTTTGACTCGAAGACCCTTCATTTCACACCATTATTTTATCGTACCCCAATTTTATTGAAAGCTCAGCACCCGCCTCAACCATTGAAGATACGATTTCTTTGTCGATTCTTTCCTGAAGCATGCGGAACGATGGCGCCAGCATGGTGAGAGCGCCGGCTACAATGCCGGTATAATCTTTAATGGCAACTGCAATGGCACATAGCCCCTCGCCACACCCGCCAAAATCAACAGCAAACCCTTTTGCGCGTATTTCGTTAAGTTCAGAAACCAGCTTATCTATGTCAAAAAGTCCAATTCTATTGGCGCTACGTTTATTAAATTTGTCCCAAATATTGCTTGAACTCATTGCTTTTATGATTTTTCCCGCTGCATTGGTGAAGAATGGAAGGCGCAATCCTAGGAACGAAACAGGTCTAACAGTTTGGAACGAGTCAACCATATCTAAGAATAAAATTTCATCATTATTCACAACTGTAATATACATAGCTTCATTATGTTTATTAGCTAATTTCTCAAGCGTTGGATGAACCAATCTGACAAGGCTAGTATTGTTAATTATTCGCTGGGCCATTCCAAACGCTGAGAGTCCAAGCCGATAGACACCTGTCACATCATCACGTTCTATCAGTCCCAGATCCATGAGGGTGCTAGCTAATCTAAATGCTTTGTTATTGCTAAGCCCAAGTTTCTCGGCCAATAAAGCAACAGTAGGCATGGTATCTTGCGCCGATAGGATATTCAGCAAAACAAAAGCCTGTTCAACAGCATGGACAGTATATGTTGATTTTATCTCCCTCACGAAGCCTCCAAAATAAATGGAATGCAGTAAAGAGGTGTCATTATTCCCAAGAATTCAGATCAAGTATCGTAGCCAGGTTGTTGCCTCCAAATAGGCAAGTGAAGTGTAACACATTCAGAGTTGATAAAAACCGGTCAGAGGATCATGGTCCACCAACCCTTTATCAATGAGTGTTGCCAGGAGCCTGAGTGTCTTGTTACGGGTCAAGGCAATCCTGGCCGCCAGTTGAGACAGATCTGCGTGCGCCTGCTGCCACGAGAGTATCTCCAGAATTTCAAACGCTTTTATAACCGTTTGAACGGTTAGGCACTGCTCTTGTCATCAATCATATGGGGCTCCGCCTGCCATGTTGAAGGATGTCCAGTTTGTCCACCTAAAATTGGTTCAAATACGTTTTGTATACCAATTAATATAACAGTTTTTTATTTTGCGTGCAATATAATTTTCGAGCAGTGCTTAAAAAAACGATGGCTTGTGTAATATGCTGTAATAATGCTATTGATATCTGATAAATGTTTTAAAAATGAGTTTGCATATGGAGGGAGGTTTGGAATGAAAGCTACACCGGATCTGGTGGCGGGCATAATCGATAATTTGCGGCGTGTATTTCAGGTCATCAACGAACAATCAAAAAGGGCCGAACACGAGACCGGACTGACCGGACCGCAACTCTGGGCGATCAAGGTGATTTCCGAATTCGCTCCCATTAAGCTCTCTGATTTGGCTCGCAAGATGTATCTTCATCCTGCGACGATTGTCGGCATTATTGATCGACTTGAAGCAAGGGGGCTTGTCGAAAGGACCAGGTCAACCAAGGACAGGCGAGTTGTTGATCTTGCGCTTACATCTCTAGGGAGTGAAAAGGTCAGCCAATCTCCAAATGTGGCGCAAGAACTTCTCGTCAGCGGGCTCGAAGCACTTCCCAAATCACAGATAATAAACATATATGATGGGTTGGAACAGTTTGTCAGGATACTGGGGGTACAGGAAATCCCTCCACAACTGATCCTGTCGCCGGAAATAAACCTTCCTGGAGACGGCAAGTTCGAGGGGGAGATCACCGATAAAACCAACCAGGAGTTGTCTCAGAATTGACGAAGAAAAGTTTATAAAGCAAATATTATCACATTCCTGTATTATCGGGAATCACTTCGCACGACCTTTTTTGGAAGACATAAGCAGAGCGTGATTCTTCCACATTCTTTTCCTCAGTGCTGACCTCCTGTTTTTTCACACTATTTCTGTTCAAGCGTTTTTATTATCTCAGGAACGGATCGTGCCATTAATACATGTATCGCCTGAAGCATCGTCTTTGATAACAGCTCATCCCGATGTCCATTGAATGGAGATGATAAATTATTCCTGCCAAAGAGCTGTTCAAGCCTTTTTAGTTTGTATCGGTCAATCACTTCAAAGGATTGACTGTGTCTTTAAAGCCCCGCCTTGTAGGCGGGGCAATTCACTTTTGAACTTTTACAGTAATAACTTTACTTGACTGCAGCGTGCACAGCGTGTACCCGGCGGTTATGGTACCGCCCTTCAGCAGTTTTATTGGTGTCGACCGGCCTGGTTTTTCCATAACCGACCGCCTTGATCAACTCGGGATTGATTCCGAACTTGTCGACAATATACTTTTTAACGACATTGGCGCGGCGTTGTGATAATTTCTGATTATAAGCCTTTGTCCCCACGTCATCAGTGTGTCCTTCGATAGTCATAGTGACGGTGGGGTATTTCTGCATGAACTCTCCTACCGCATCAACATTCGAATAAAATTCAGGTTTGACCACCGACTTATTGAAATCAAACTCGATGAGCAGGTTAACGGATTCATCCTTTTCCGGATTTAATACCACACATGCCTGTGCCGGCTTGATTTGCGGAGGAGGAGGTGGTGGTGGTGCAACTATGGATACATTAACGGTGCTGTTTGTATTTCCTCCGGGGCTGCTACAGTGCAAGGTATAGGTCGTATCTACCAATGGCGTGATGCTCGCAGTACCCTGTGTCTCGACATGGCCCATCCCCGGTTGGATATCGCAGTTTTTGGCATTCTGCGTATTCCAATTGAGAACAGCTGACTGTCCCAGTGTGATTGGATTGGGAGTTACCGACATACTACTCGTCGGCGCCGGGAGTACCACCTGAGTAACAACGGTAATCTTCGCTGTGCTGTTTGATGTTCCACCGGGGCCGTTACACGACAGATAGTAGACGGTGTCAACCGAAGGACTAATGGCCATACTCCCTTGCGTCATGACACCACCTATGCCCGGTTGGATATTGCAGCCTGTGGCATTGTCTGACGTCCATTTGAGCGTGGCTGACTTACCATTACTGATCGTGTCCGGCATGACCGACATGCTGCTCGTTGGGGCCGGCGGAGCAGGAATTGCGACAGGCGTAACTGACGCAGTTTTACCCCCGAAGAGGAAGGTCAGGCCGGCGGTGTACTCCTCGTTGTACATGACGCTGTTATGTTCTGCTGGATAGTTATGGTTTTCGAAAATGAACACTTCCCTGGCATCGGCTCGCAGCGCAATCGAATCGGTAATAAAGTATTTCAGTCCCAGCCCGCCATTGGCAGTGGCGTCGGTATTCCTCCCTCCAGTGTTGAAGTCTGAACCGTGACCTGCTGTGATGCCGCCGCCCCCAATTGCGAGGTACGGCACCAACGGCCCACCCGGCAGAATGTTATAAAGAACATCCAATCGATAGGACACGGCATTGATGTGCGCTTTTCTGAGCGGCCCTTCCGTCTCCGTCTCCAGGAAACTACCGACCGCTTCCACTTCCAAATATTTGGTCAGGTCGTAGCCGAGGCGAAGCCCATAGGCAGGCGTCGTCTTTAAATGCTGGGCACCATCAAAGGTGTAACCTCCTATAAAAGGCGACAGGGAAACCGCCCCTTCCCGTTCTTCTGCGACAACAGGTGCCGCAATGATACATAAGGCCACGATGGACAGCATGAATACGGCAAGATGTTTCATTGTAATCCTCCTTTTAATAAACCATGGTTTACCCGCACCCACAGGTTGGGGCTTTAGTCTGACTCTGTCTGGTCTCCTGATTAAATGATTGTTATGGCAAGGTCTTGTTGACATTACAGTTGACGTTAAAAATAATATTGTGGCGTTCTCCTCTTACGCCGTGACATGAAAGGTATTCAATTTTTAATCTAGAACAAATGATCGTGTTTTACTCTGAAGGATAAGGCAAGTAGCATGCCGTGGATACTATGATTAGTGTGAGGCGGTAACAGCCTGTTTGTGCGGGAGTAAAATGTAACGTGGAGATGATGAGGTGGAAAATATCCATAACTTAATCCGTCATATTTAACACTACTGTCTCATGTGGAGGGCGATGGATTGATAAAGAACGAGAACAAGCCCGTATTCCTGATTGTCGATGGCAATCCAGTTCACCGTTCCAAGAGGATTCAGGCTTTTGTCCCCTCGACCATGGGAAGACTGAAGTTCTTCCTCTTGCCGCCATACTCACTGGAACTCAACCCCGAAGAGCAGGTTTGGAGTCATCTGAAACACTACCGGATCGGTAAGATGGTCATCAAGACCAAGGAAAAACTGATTTCCAAGGTCGATTCAGCGTTACGATCAATTCAAAGAACGAGTTCGCTCATCAAGAGCTTTTTCCGACACAAAGAATGCTGCTATTCCGTTCATCGCTCTATTCCTTTCCTTGTTTTCTGTTGACAATCAATTTGGCAACAATATATTTTATGTTACAAATAATTTGTTAGCCAATGATAATTGCTTTTCAAGCTATTTATTTGACCGGTTCCAACGAAATAATCTGAAATTAACGATAGATTGCGCCGGAATTGGTTGTGCTTGAAGAGGCACCAGCCGCGACGCTACGCGGCATCGACAAGTTTGGGATCGACTGCTCCGTGAAACAATGACTGAACCTGAAGTTCAGTACGCCTGACCGGTGAAAAGGAACAACAGGATGAGAAACCTCAACTTCGCTGTCATTGCATTGATGTCTCTTGCATTTCTCATCTGCGTTTCCAATTCCCGTGCTGCTTCTCCTGTCAAGGTAGGAGCACAGGTCCTCCACGAAGACGGCTACGCTGACATCCTCGGAAAGCACGTCGGCCTGGTCACCAACCATTCAGCAGTTGTGGATGGAACCCATCTGGTTGACCTTCTGCATGCAAGCGGCAAGGTGCGACTTGTCTCCTTGTTTGCCCCGGAACACGGTATTCGCGGCCTGGAGGAGGACGGGGTGAACATAGGGGAGAGAAAAGACGAACGGACCGGCGTGCCGGTATACAGCCTCTATGGAACGTTAAAGAAACCGACTCCTGAGATGTTGCGCGGTCTCGATCTTCTCCTGTTCGATATCCAGGATATCGGCGCCCGTTTCTATACCTTCATATCGACCATGGGACTTGCAATGCAAGCGGCTGCGGAGGCGCACATCCCGTTCGTGGTCCTCGACCGTCCCAATCCCCTGGGTGGGGAGTATGTCGCCGGCCCGGTCCTTGAAGAAGGATACGCCTCGTTCGTGGGGGTATATCCCGTCCCGGTGGCCCATGGCATGACGGTAGGCGAACTGGCGCTCATGATTAAGGGAGAACGGATGCTGCCAGGGTTGGAGGGACTGGACCTGCGAGTGATCAAGATGTCGGGGTGGCGGCGCGGGATGCAATGGCCGGAAACCGGCCTGAAATGGGTACGGACCAGCCCCAACATCCCCGACTTCGAGACTGCGCTCCTCTATCCTGGCATCTGCTTCTTCGAGGGAACCTCCGCCAGCGTGGGGCGCGGGACCCTGGAACCGTTCAAGTTGGTGGGATTTCCAGGCATCAATGCTGGCGAGTTGGCCGATCGTCTCAACAGAAAGAACCTTCCGGGCGCCAGGTTCGAATCGGTGACGTTCACGCCCAAGAGCATTCCCGGCATGAGCAGCAGCCCAAAATATCAAGGACAGGAGATATCGGGCATTAAAATCATCATCACCGACCAGCATTTGTACCGACCGGTGGAAACGGCTGTCCATCTCATCTGCGCCTTGTACGGCTCCCTGGGCAACAGAGATCGGGAACGATTCTTCCAGGGTGCGGGGTTCGATCATCTGGCCGGGACTCACAGCCTGCGGCTTGCCATCGAGAGAGGAGTGCCTCCAGAAGAGATCATTGCAGCATGGAAAGAGGAACTTGAGCTTTTTGTGATGAAGCGCGCAAAATACCTTATGTACAATACAAATCACTAGTGAGCCTTCTCCCGGTATTTTATCGCGACCCCCAGGCCGGCTGGGTGGCATTCCCTTTTCCCTGGCTGACCCTGACTTGGCCGCTGCCGTCGGCACGCATGACATAGATCGCAGCCGGGCCGCCCCTTTTCGAGCTGAACGCTATGAAACGCCCGTCCGGCGACCAGGCGGGGTTCTCGTCGCTCCCCGTGTTAGTCAGTTGAGTGTCGCCGCTGCCGTCGGCATTGATGACATAGCTATGAAATTCCCCTCCCCCCCCCATGCGGGCATAGGCGATCCTGTCCCCCTTGGGCGACCAGCGGGGGTTGACGTTGTACGCCCCGGCAGTAGTCAGCCGGCGCACGTTGCCGCCATTGGCGTCCATCACGAAGATCTGCGGCTTGCCCAGCCGGTCGGAAACAAAGGCGATATGGCTGCCGTCCGGCGACCAGACAGGGGAGACCTCGATAGCCGGGTTGAAGGTCAGACGCTGCGGGCTGCTGCCGTCCCTGGCAATGGTGTAGATCTCCGCGTTGCCGTCCATGCTGAGGGACAAAGCGATCTTTGTGCCGTCCGGCGACCAGGCGCCGGTGATGTTGAGCCCTTTGCGCCTGGACAGCGGAATCTCCACCGTACTGGAAAGGGCGCGTTTGAACAGATCGGGATTGCCGCGTTTGTACGAGGTGAAGATGAGCTCCCGGCCATCGGGCGAAAAGTCGGGATTGAGGTTGATGGAGCCGTTTCTGGTCAAAGGCAGCAGGTTGTGGCCGTCCCAATCCATGATCGCCACCTCCTTGTTGCCGTACTGGGTTGAGATAAAGGCGATATGGGTCGTAAAGGGACCTCGTTCGCCGGTCATCTGCAGCAGGATCTCATCACAGTATGAATGGGCGAACCGGCGCAGGTCCTTGTTTTTTCCGAGGTAACGCTTGGCGGTCATCATCTTGTTGTTGAGGGCGTCGTACAGACGAAACTCCACCGTGAGTTCGTCGCCGGTGATGCTGTATTCGCCGCGCACCAGCAGGTCGTATCCCTCCGCACGCCATGGGGCGAAATCGGTCGCTCCGAACATGAGTCCGCCGGCAAGCGGCAGCGGCTCCTTGATGTCGGCATTGACGATCCCCGACATGTTCATGTCAAATGCGATCACGTCGGCCATCTCTTTGGCGGCGTTCGCACTCGGTGTGGTGTTGTTTTGCGCATGGGGGATTTCGACCGCAAGCTTGAGCTGTCGTTTGCCGGATGCTGTCACATCGATATAACCGGAATGGTCGGAAAGGGCGATGCTCGGCAGAACAACAATCAGCATCAGGCTCAAAAGGATTTTCATATGTACCTCGTTACGGCTTGCTGCGGGAAACTTCTTTGGGTCTGAATCTGAATCTACCCTCGAACACCTTGTGATTCGGCGGTGGAACGAGCTTGTCGCCGGCCTTCTCGATCGCCCTTTGCACCGCCAGTTCAAACCTTTTGTCGCCGGTGCTTTGCTCCAACTTTTGGCGAATCACCTTGCCGTCTGTACCTATATAAAGGTGGACATAGACCATCGGGTTGTTGCTGTCATAGTCGTTGGTTTGATTGAGAGCGTCTTTCAGGCGCGACTGAACGTAGGCGGTATAATCGCTTCCGGTTTCACTGCCGCTGCCTGCCGGCATCCCGGCCCTGCCGCTGCCGGTCGCCTTGAGTTTCTTGCGCAGCTGCTCCAGGGTAGCCTCCTCTTGTTGGGACGCGGCCTTGTTTTCCAGCTTTGCCATCCTTTCGGCAAAGGCAGCATCTCCGGAGGTATCCCGCTTTTCCGTCTTTTCGGACTTTCGGGCCGTTGCGGCCCGCCCCCTGGCGTTCGGTTGCGGGGGGGGCGGCATGCTGAGGGGAGGTTCGGGCGCCGGCGGCGGTGGAGGGGTTTCGGCATCATTCCCCTTCTGGATTGGACTGCCGGCCCGGGGGTTGGCTACGGGCAGATTGACAACATCGACGTAATAGGTCTCCTGGACGGCCATGATTGGCGGGAAGAGCTGCCCCCACCACAAAAGTAACAAAAAAACCACCAGATGGATGACGGTGGAAATGATGAAGCTGACGCCCAAACCGGAGTCATGTGTGTCCTGCCTTGCATTCATCTTATTTCGGAGCCGGCTCCGTCACCATGCCGAGCCGCTCAATCCCGGCACCCTTGATGTCGGCCATGATCCTGACGACCTCGCCGTAGGGGACGCTCGCGTCGGCCTTGAGGAAAACCTCTTTCTTGGTCCGCGTGGCAAACAGGTCCGTCAACTTGGAGCGCAGATCACCGGCCGGAGTTTCCTCCTTGTTGATGAAGACCTTGTTGTTCTTGTCCACGGTTACCACGACCGTTTCCTCCGCCGGATTCATGGCCTTGGTGTCGGCTTTGGGAAGGTTTACCTGGACCCCCTGCTGCATCATCGGCGCGGTCACCATGAAGATGATCAGGAGCACCAGCATGACGTCAACCAGCGGGGTGACGTTTATCTCCGACATCGTGCCCCTGTTGTCATTATGTCCGCCCATTGCCATCGGTTATTTCCCTGCAACGTTTCGTTGCACTATATTGAGAAACTCGGTTGAGAAGCTGTCCATGTCCTTGATCAGTACCCGGATCTTGTGCTGGAAATGATTGTAGGCCATGACGGCCGGGATGGCGGCCACCAGGCCGATGGCGGTGGCGATCAGCGCCTCCGCGATGCCGGGGGCCACCACGGCCAGCGAGGCGGAACCGGTTTTGCCGATACCCTCAAAAGCGGTCATGATGCCCCAGACCGTCCCGAACAGGCCGATGAACGGCGAGGTGGAGCCGGTGGTCGCCAGGAAGGTGGTGTATTTTTCGAGACGGGTGATCTCCGAATTGGTGGCGCGGCGCAAGGCGCGGGAGACGTTTTCGATACCCCCCAGGTCGGTGCTGAGGATGCTGGTGTCGGCCTTGCCCCTCCCTTCCATAAACTTGCCCAACTCGCCGTATCCCTCGTTGAAGAGCATCGTCAAAGGCGAACTGTTGAAACGGTCCACCTGGGAGGCGATGGCGTCAAAGCGTTTGGATTTCCAGAAGAAATCCATAAAACGTTCCGAATCGGCGTTGGCCTTGTAGATCTGGAAAAACTTGAACATGATGATGGTCCACGACAGGACCGAGAACCCGATGAGAATAAGCAGGTCAATCTTGACAACGATTCCGGTAACGTTCAAAAGGCCCACAGGGAGCACCTCCGAGAAATGTGTTCGATTAAAAACTAGCCCGATCAATGAGCCAAGTCAAGCCCAAATCGACAATAGAACTGAATCCGTGACGCCTTCACGGATTCGGGAACCTATTCAGCAACATACGCTGATCCGCTCTATGCTGAGCGCCTTGCCGCTCTGTGCGTCAATCCCGACCAGCACGCCGTTGAGACGGATATCCTTTTTGGGGACTTCAAATTTTGCCGGCAGTTGGGTGAGGAACTTGTTGATGGCCTCTTCCTTGCCGATGCCGATCACGGAATCGAAGCTCCCGGTCATACCGGCATCGGTCAGGTAGGCAGTCCCCTGGGGCAGGATACGTTCGTCGGCAGTCTGCACATGGGTGTGGGTGCCGATAACGGCGCTGACCCGGCCGTCGAGATACCACCCCAGGGCTGATTTCTCCGAGGTGGCCTCGGCATGAAAATCCACGAAGATGAGCGGTGTATCCCTTCTCAAAAGCTTAATCTCACGATCTGCGATGCGGAAGGGGCACTCCAGGTTTTTCATGTAGACCCGTCCCTCCAGGTTGAGCACCCCTACCTTGACGCCGCCCGGGGTTGTGACAACGACGCTGCCGGCGCCGGGCACCCCCTCGGCATAGTTGGCGGGACGGAGGATGCGCCGGTCCGCCAGCATGAGCGGGACCTGCTCCTTCTTGTCCCAGATGTGGTTCCCGCTGGTCAGGCAATGCACACCCGTGTCAAACAGCTCCTTGGCCGTTTCGGAGGTCAGGCCGAAGCCGCCGGCCGCGTTTTCGCCGTTGGCGATGATCAGGTCCACTGCATGCCGGTCCACGAGACGGTGCAGTTCACGGGAAAGGGCCTGGCGCCCCGGCCTGCCGATGATGTCGCCGAAGAAGAGGATTTTGATGCTCATTGGATGCTTTCTTTATGCCCCCTCCCGATCGGGGAGGGGGCATGGGGGGATGACGAGGAAAGGGAGCAGCGTAGGATCAGCGGGCGAACTCGACCGCTCGCGTCTCTCGGATCACATTCACCTTGATCTGGCCGGGATAGGTCATCTCTGCCTCGATCTTTTTTGCAATGTCGCGGGCCATGACCAGCGATTGCTCGTCACTGATCTGCTCGCTGGCCACCATCACGCGAATCTCCCGGCCGGCCTGGATGGCGAACGAGGAGCTTACGCCGCTGAAGGAGGTGGCAATGCGTTCCAGATCATCCAGGCGTTTGACATAGGTTTCCATCATCTCGCGCCGGGCTCCGGGCCGGGCGCCGGAGAGGGCGTCGGCCGCCTGGACCAGCACCGCCAGCACGGTGGCGGGTTTTTCGTCCTCGTGGTGGGCCATGATGGCATGCACGATCTTCGGGGATTCTCCGTATTTCCTGGCCAACTCGGCGCCGATCACGGCATGGGACCCCTCCACCTCGTGGTCTACCGCTTTGCCCAGGTCGTGCAACAGGCCGGCACGCTTGGCCTGCTTGACGTTGATGCCCAGTTCGGCCGCCATGATACCACACAAAAACGCCACTTCCAGCGAATGCTGATAGACGTTCTGGGTGTAGGAGGTCCGGTATTTGAGACGGCCGATCAGTTTAAGTATCTCGGGATGAATACCGTGGACCCCCAGGTCAAAGGCCGCCTGCTCGCCGGCCTCTTTGATGGAAAGCTCAACCTCTTCGGTGGACTTGGCCACCACCTCTTCGATGCGGCCGGGATGGATGCGGCCGTCGGCGATCAACTTCTCCAGGGAGAGGCGGGCCACCTCGCGGCGAACCGGGTTGAAGCCGGACAGGATGACCGCTTCAGGGGTATCATCGATAATCAGGTCGATGCCGGTTGCCGCCTCCAGGGCGCGGATGTTACGCCCCTCGCGCCCGATGATGCGTCCCTTCATCTCGTCCGAAGGAAGCGGCACAACCGATACCGTCCGCTCCGAAACATATTCGCCCGCATAGCGCTGAATGGCCAGGGCCATGATCTCCTTGGCCTTCTTGTCGGCTGTCTCGCGGGCCTCCTCTTCGATGACCTTTATGAGCTTGGCCGCATCATACTTGGCTTCGCTCTCCATGGCGTTCATCAGTTCCTTTTTGGCCTCGCCGGCCGTCATGCCCGAAATCTGCTCAAGCTTGGCCATCTGGGTGCCAACCGCCTGTTTCAGTTCGTCTTCGCGTTGCGCCAGGGCCTGTTCCTTGGCGGAATGGACCTGCTCTTTTTTCAGGATATCCAGCTCTTTCTGGTCAAAAAGGGCAACCTTCTTGTCAAGGTTCTCTTCCTTTTGCATCAGGCGCTTCTCGAGATTCTGGAGATCTTTCTTCTTCTCCCGCATCTCGCTCTCATACTCCTCCTTGGCCTCGATAGCCGCGTCCTTGGACTTGAGCTCGGCCTCCTTGGTGATGGTATCGGCCTCGCGCCGGGCATCCTCGATGACCTTGGTCGCCAGTTCCTCAGCCTGCCTGACGATGGCGTCTGTATCCTTCCTGCTGAACCTGTTGCCGGCATAATAGGCCCCGGCGGCCACCGCCAGGGTAATCACAACCATCCAGATACTCACTTCCATATCGATAACCTCCTCTATCAGACTGCTGAAGCGCTACCGCGGGGGTCCCGGATCGCCTGCGCAGCGAATCCGTATCTCCCCGTTCCAATGTCAACAGCCTGTTTTTTAATCCGGGCCACCAGGATGGCTCCGGTTACTTCCACAACGGACGATCCGCCGATCGCTGACGATGATCTCCATTCGTATGTCGTGCCCTTCAGCGGGGATATCCCCTGAGATCAACTGAAAATCATGGCACAATCCCACCAGGTGGGCCTTGCGGCCGGGGTGCCGCAGAAAACGGTCGTAAAACCCCTTGCCGTAGCCGATGCGGTGCCCGCTCAGATCGAAGGCCACCCCCGGCACCACGATCAGGTCAGCCTCATCGGCGTGGTGATCCACGCCGGTGGAGCAGGGCTCAAGAATGCCGAAACTCCCCTGCTCAAGGCTTGCCAGCCCTTCCACCTGGCGGAACACCATGCGTTCCCCGCATACGGCCGGGTAAAGCACCCGCTTGCCGGACTTGAAGGCGGACGCCACGATCTCGGCGGTGTCGGCCTCGTTGCGGGCCGGGGCATAGAGGGCAATACACCCCGCCTGTGCATATTCTTCGAGAGTGAGGAGATGTTGCTGGGCCAACAGGCTGGACCCACGCCATTCTTCCAGGCCGAGCGCCAGGCGTTGGGCCAGCATTTGTTGCCGCAGTGATCGCTTTGGCATACCATCGATTCCACGAAAAACCGTTCGGATGCGGACAAGTAAAGAGGGCCCGGAGGGATAGCGTCCCGGGGAGGTCGATCAGGGAGGGTGAAAGGGGAATGGCTCGTGAGTGCCGCAGAATTGGGTTGGGCGCCGGTTTTCTTCTCGGGAGCGATTCCTTCCTTTCGTCGTTGAATATATTCTGCGGGTGTCAGGTTATCAGCAGGCGGGGACCGAAGTCGCCACACCTACCGGGACTGATTGCGATGCTGATGCGAATATATGATCAAGTCTCCCTTACGAGACCTTGCACTTCAGGTTTTTTCCAGTTTTTCCAGCAGCCGGCGCAACGAAACATCGATGGGGGCGTCACGTTCAGCAGAGTCGCGCAGTTCCAGCAGCTCTTCGCTGGTGTTAAGCAGCGCCAGCATGAGCACCAGATGAGCATCGCCGCTTTTGAGGGCGCTGCCGATTTCTTGCAGCCTGGCATTGACAAACGATTCCACCGCCTGAACCTTTTCGGCGGGGGCCGAACTCCTGACCGAAAGTTCCCGGCCAAGCACCGTCACCAGATGGGTCGTCTTCATTCGCTTTCACAGGCACACACTACGTTTGCCGGTCTCCCGGCGCACCGGCCGCCCCTGCCGGCAAAGGCCGCCACGTATCGGCCCGTCCGCCTTCCCGGCAATTCAGAACCCTTCCAGCTTGCCGAGAATGGCATCGACACGCGACTTGAAACCTTCACGCTCCGACTGGAGCCGCTGATTTTCTTCAGCCAGCCGCGCATTGTCGGCTTTCAGGTTTGAATATTTACCCAGCAGGTCATCGACCTTCTTTTCCAGTGCTGCAAACAGTTCCTTGTCCATGGTGCAGGCTTCCTTTCGCGAAACCTTACTATACCCACCGGCCACAGTGAAGTCAAGCCCTAATTGCGCGAAATCTTGGGCTTCTCTGGCCCTTCGGCGCTGTTTGGCGAGAGCCTTGTCAGGCCTGGAAGAGGGCATCCGTGAACTCCTGCGGATTAAAGTCGCGCAGGTCGTCGACCGCCTCCCCAACACCGATATAGCGGACCGGCAGGCCGAACTCGTGGCTGACCGCCACCACGATGCCCCCCTTGGCGGTGCCGTCCAGCTTGGTCAGGGCAATGCCGGTGACACCGGCCGCCTCCTTGAAAAGCCGTGCCTGGGAGACGGCATTCTGGCCGGTGGCCGCATCCAACACCAGCAGCGTCTCGTGGGGAGCGCCGGGAATCTCGCGGTTGATGACGCGGTTAATCTTCTTCATCTCCTCCATCAGGTTGACCTTGGTATGCAGCCGGCCGGCCGTGTCGACGATCAGGATATCCACCTGCCGGGCCACCGCAGCCTTGCAGGCGTCAAAAACCACCGCAGACGGATCGGACCCCTCCTTGTGGCGGATGACATCCACGCCGGAGCGTTCCCCCCAGGCTTCGAGCTGCTCGGCGGCCGCAGCGCGGAAGGTATCGGCGGCCGCCAAGAGCACCCTCTTTCCGTCGCCCGTGAAACGTGAGGCCAGCTTGCCGATGGTGGTGGTCTTGCCGACGCCGTTCACGCCGATCACCAGCAGCACAAAGGGGTGCCGGCCGCCGGTGTCGAGCACGCTATGATGGGCGTTCAGGCGCGCCAGGATATCCGCCTTGAGGGCCGCCCGCAGCGCCTCGCCGTCCTTGAGTTCGTTGCGCCCCAGGCGCTGTTCCAGGGCGCGGATCAATTCCACCGTGGTCTTGACGCCGATGTCCGACGTGATCAGGATCTCTTCCAACTCCTCCAGGGTATCGGCGTCGATCTCCTTTTTCCCCAGCACCAGGGCGTCGATACGCCCAACCAGCCCGTCTTTGGTCTTTTTCAGGCCGCTCTTGAGGCGCGCGAAAAAACCGGGCGCATTCTCCTGCCTTTCTTCCGCTTCGACAGACGGGGCTCTCGCCGGCTCCAAAGCCGGCGTCGGCGGCTCGAACTCATCCGCCTTAGGTTGCCCGCTCCCGGTTATCCTGTCCACCAGGCCCCGGAAAAACCCTTTCTGCTCCTGCTGTCCCATCAGATCTCCTTCTTGAGTTGCCTAACGGCGGTTCGAAAATGATATAACGCCAGGGCAACCGGACAGGCGCGACCGACATCCATCACCAGTGAGTAGTCGTCATCGATACCACCGACGATCAGGTGCCGATCTCTGGCGGTCACAACCACATCCTCAATTGCCCCCACCTGTTCACTTGCCTGCATCTCTTTCAGCCGGGTCAGGATGATCCCCTTATGAGCGCCGATAAAGCGTATCTCATAGGGATCGCAGCGGCACCACTCCTGCACCGCCTCCCCTTCCCAATCAACCAGAATGGCCCCCACCGCCTGGGGGGTCTCCTCGACCAGCGTTTTCAGAATACTTTGAAACGGCACAGGGATATCCTCACGACAGAATGCTAACACCCAAAAGGGCATAAAAGATAGTCATCACAGCGGGTTCAATGCAATCTCACCGACACCACCCGCGACGCCCCCGGCTCCTCCATGGTGATGCCGTAGAGGGTGTCGGCCACCTGCATGGTGGCCTTGTTGTGGGTGATGATGATGAACTGGGAAACAGCGCACATCTCCCGCACAATGTCGTTGAAACGGCCGATATTGGCGTCGTCCAGCGGCGCATCCACCTCGTCCAGCAGACAGAACGGCGTCGGCTTGATCAGGAAGATGGAGAATATCAGCGCCACCGCGGTCAGCGCCTTTTCTCCGCCCGAGAGCAGGGTCACATTCTGGAGCTTCTTGCCCGGCGGCTGCACGATGATATCGATGCCGGTCTCCAGCAGGTCCTCTTCGTTGGTCAGACGCAGTTCTGCCCGTCCTCCGCAGAACAGGCGCGGAAAGACCTCCTGGAACTTGGCGTTGACCTGATTGTAGGTCTCCAGAAAACGCTGCCGGGTGGTGCGGTTGATACGCTGGATGGCCTGCTGGAGGCTGTGCAGCGATACCTCCAGATCGTTTTTCTGGGATGTAAGGAAGTTGAAGCGTTCCTCCATGCCGGCGCATTCCTCGATAGCCAGAAGGTTTACCTCGCCCATATCGTGCAGAAGGCGCTGCAACTCCGCCTGCCGTGCCCGGCGGGCTGTCTCGTCGAATTCCGCCTCCTCCAGCCGCGACAGGGCCTCGGCCATGCTGATGCGGCTATTCTCATGCACAGACCGTTCCAAATGTTCGGCCTGCATTGTCAACGTGGAAAAGCGCAGATTAAGCTCCGCCTGGAGTTGGCGCACCGCGTCGCTCTCTTCACGGCCCTTCCTGGTCCGGGATTCGGCTTCGGCCAGGGCTGCGCCGGCCTCCTCGCAGGCCGACCGTACGCCGGCCAGCAGGCTCTCCGCATCTGCCTGACGACTGACAAGCACCTCCAGCCGCTCCGTTTCCGCGGCTATGGCGGCCTGCAGGCGCAGCCGCTCGCCGCTGCCGGCATCCAACTCCTGCCGGTCGGCGGCCAGATACCGGGTAAGCTCACCCACCTGGCGTTCCAGATCAACGATGTCGCGAACATGGGCCTCATGCTGCTCCTTGAGGGTAGCCGCCTGTACCCGGATGGCGGTAACCCGCTCGCGGGCGCCCGCCATCTCCGCGCGGCGCGCCTCCAACTCTTCCTTCAGCCGGCCGACCTCCTGCTCAAGCCCGCGGGCAACGCCGCCGGTATCTCCCAAGCGCTCCAGGGACTGCTTCAGCTCGACCTCCAGCCCTTCCCGTTCCTCGTCCAGGGTGGCGGTCTCCATAGCCTGCAGGGCCAGGCGCTCCTCGATCCGGGCGAGCTCGTCGGCCGTCTGCTGGCTGTCCTTGACCAGACCGGTCCGCCTCAACTCGGCCTGGTGCACCTTGCTCCCGGTGATCCTCAACTCATAGGCGACCTCCTGGGAGCGGCGGCGCAATTCGTCCCGCTCGTCGGCCAGGGAAGCGGTTTCCCGTTCCAGCGTCGTCACCGCCTCCTCCAACTCCTTTATCTCGCGTTTTTTATGGATGATCCCTTTCCGGACCTGATCGGCGGAGCCGCCGGTCACGATCCCGCCCGATGCCGCCATATCACCATCCGAAGTAACAAAAATGAGCTCAGGGTGCTGCCGGGCCAGCAAAATGGCGTCAGCCAGGCCGTCCACCAGCAGGGCACTGGCCAGCATGAACCGGATCAGGCCGCCGAACGGCCCCTTGACCGCAACCAGGCCGGCCAGCGCCGTCGCGCCCGGCACAGCGGGGACAGGCTTCGGCCCCTGCTCCAGGGGGAGGGCGATACCGGCCCGTCCGCCGTTGTTCCCCTTGAGAAACCGAAGGGCCGTAAGGGCGTCGTTGTCGTCCGCACAGAGTATGCACTGGAGCCGGTCAGCCAGGACCGCCTCCACAGCGGCCTCAAGCTCGGGCGGGGCATCGACGGCATCGGCCACGACCCCGCTGAAGCGAGAGCGCAGTCCCTCCTCCTGCATAAGCTTGCGCGCCCCCTGGCCGTAACCGGCAAACTGGGACTCCAACTCCCGCAGGGAGTGAAGCCGGGACGAGGCACGGCTCAGATCGTCCCGCCGGGATTGCCAGCCCTTTTCCACCTCGGGCAGGCGCTGACTCAGCTCGGCCTCGCGTCCGCGCAGGGCGTTCAACTCCACCTGGAGTTGCTCCTGTTCCTGCTGCGCCTCGCCCGTCTGTGCTGTCAGCGCCCCGGCGCGCCGGCCGGCCAGTTCCAGGTTCTCCCTTAGCTGCAACTCTTCGCGGCGGCGCCGCTCGATCCGTTCAGGCAGGCCGACCAGGCGTTTTTGGGCTGTTTCGTACCTGAACTTGTGCTGGGACGACTCGGCCAGGGCCGCAAACAGCTCTTTGCGCCGGGCCTCCTGCCTCCGGCTGAGCTCTTCCTCGGCCTGCCGGCACCCGGCCAGATCCTCCTCGGCCCGCAGCAACTCCGCCTGCATGGCGGCGGTATCGGTGGTCGAGCTGTCCCGGCGCAGTTGCAGCAATCCCCGGCGCTCCGAGCACTCGGCCAGACGCTTCTCCCGCTCTCCGGCCTCGCCCCCGAGACGCTCCAGCCGTCCCTCAAGCGCGGCCAACTCCTTGCGCTGGAAGCTCACGCCGTTCTCGGCGGCGCTGAACTCGCTCCTGACCCGGAAGATATCCTCCTGGGTCACGGCCAGGCGTTTCTCCGCCTCCAGCAGCCGCAGCCGGGCCTCCTCCGCCTGGGACTCTCCCAGGGCCGCTCCGGCGAACACCCCGCGGATGCGCTCGTTGAGCGCCGCAAGTTCCCGCTCCGCCTCGCCGCGCCGGGCCTGGGTATTGCGGTAGTCGCGGGCCACGAATAGAAGTTCGATCTCCCGCAGTTCGTCGCGATACTCGCGGAAATTCTCGGCCTTTCTCGCCTGGCGCTGCAGGGAGGCCAACTGCCGCCGGATCTCTCCCAGCACGTCGTTCAGACGGGAGAGGTTCTGGCGGGTCCCCTCGATCTTCTTCAGGGCCAAAAGTTTGCGGGACTTGAACTTGGTGACCCCGGCGGCCTCCTCGATCAGGAAGCGGCGCTCCTCCGGCCGCGAGTGCAGGATCATGCCGATCTTGCCCTGCTCAATGATCGAATAGGCGCGGGTGCCGACACCGGTATCCATGAACAACTCGGTGATGTCCATCAGGCGGCAGGGGGTCTTGTTGATCAGGTACTCGCTCTCGCCGTCGCGGTAGAGACGGCGGGTAAGCTGGAGCTCGGCGTATTCCAGGTACTTGGCCGGCGCCCGGCCGTCTTCGGTGGAGAAGACCAGCGAAACATCGGCCACCCCCAACTGCTTGCGGCTCTCGCTGCCGGCAAAAATCACGTCCTCCATGGCCTTGCCGCGCAGGTTCTTGGCCGACTGCTCGCCCATGCACCAGCGGATGGCGTCCACGATGTTGGACTTGCCGCAGCCGTTGGGTCCGACCACGCCGGTTACCGGCTGCTGGAAGTCCAGCACCACCTTGTCGGCGAACGATTTAAAGCCGGATATTTCGAGACGTTTGATTTTCATGGGGGTGCTGATGTCAGTTTCAAGGTGAAACCAGTCCTTTTGTGAGTGTATCCAGTGGCAGGAAAAGCTTCAAGGGATCATCCTGAAGCGGGATAAAACCGAAGCGAAGATAAAATGTTCGTGCCTTTTCGTCCTTTGCGTCCACAAAAAAACCGGTGATTGCGCCGGATTCCTTTATTGCCGTCAACATTCGCTTGACGGCATCAGCCAACAATAGACCACCATATCCCTTGCCCTGACTGCTTTTGTCTACAGCAAGCCTGGCAAGTTTTGCAGCAGGCAAGCGCGATGATTTCGGCAACTTTCGGGAATATTTTCGGGGAAGACAAACCGCTTCGACCTCAAGGAACGAGAGGGTGAAAAATCCCAGGATTCTCTGGGGAAAATCTTCATCCAGGAGAACAAAGGAATTTGATAGGCCCTTGTCTCGATGCTGCCGGGCTGTTTGTTGCAGAAACTCGTTGAGTGCCGGCACTCCGCAATCAAAAGCCTTGCGGTCATGAGTTGAATCAAGGGGGAAAATGATCAGCATTTGACGAGTTGGCTGTGGGCTTTCAATGCTTCGATCAACTTCTGCGATGGTTCAGGGGGGCTATCCAGCGCCGCAAGAAAGGTTCGGGAGTCCCTCTCCGATAGACGCAACGTCTCTTCGCGCTCAAGAATCTGGCCTGCGCGATCAAGAGCGGTCTGCACGATGAACTGATTGAGGGTTGCGCCGTATACGGCAGCGGCCCGCTCGATGATTATTCGCTTGGCGTGGGGTATTCGCGCCGTGATACGATCATCAGCCACAGGTTTTTCTGATGACTCTTGAGCTTTTGCAGTTTGCATGATTTTCCTCCACAATGCCTTCGAGGTCATCTTAACGCCAGTGGTGCCAATTTGGCAACATGAATCTGCGGAAAAAATGAAGCGAGCGACCTGACTACTCGGTTGAAACCACGGCTAAGCCGGATTTTATTCCCTTTGCATCCGGGTGCCTTGGAATTTTCTGATACCTGATTCAAACATATCCTCAATCTGGTTCTTTGGATGCTTGACCGCATATGCGGAAAAATAGAAAAAGAGCAGGCTGACAATACAAACAAAAAACAATCCGAGAACCACTTGTTGAATAATTTTTTTCCTGTTGGCCTGGTTGGAATTGTCTATTTCGTCGCCGGCATCGATTCTGCCGGTATAGGCATAATGTTTGTCCGGTATGCCCATAATATCGATGTTCAGGGGTTCGACATCGGCAAAACCCCTAAATTGCCGTATCCGTCGTATCTGTACGCCGCTGATGTGACTGTTGATGGCAAAACGGGCGCGTTCATCGATAAAGACGAACTTCATACCGGTATTGAAGCAATTCCCTTCATCACCGGCAGTATCGTTGTGATTGGAGAAAACCACACGCGCGACAATATCCACGATACACGATAACGACGGCACAAATATCTCAAGCAGGAGAAATTCATCCGTTTCGAATCCCTGATTGGTCAGGATCTTCAGACCGCCGCCGCTGATGTTGATAGCGACCGAGGTGACGGAGCCCCAGGATTCATAGTACGGATTATCTTCCGGTTCCTCCTTTAGTTTGCCCGTGGAGAAGGGTTCGGCCGGCCCACCGGGAAAAGCGCCCTCCAGGAGTTTCTGTTCTCTGGCGCGTTCCTCAGCTCGAAGCCTTTCACGCTTGGCCTCCAACCTTATCATTTCCCGGATACGCTCCTCTTCCAGACGCTGCTTTCGCCGTTCCTCCCATTCCTTCTTCACAGCGGCGGGATTCTGATCATGCAGTGTATAAAATTTTATCGGAAGAAAGGCATCGATCCGATAGAACTCCCGCAACTCTTCGAAGACAATCTCGCCGGTAAGACGCAGCAACAGATCCTGGTCATATCCCTTGCTGACGATAAAGGCGCGGCAGGAGTGTGCCTGCCCATCACTCTCGCTTCGTATGGTGAGAATTTGTCCAACACGCAGGTTGACCCCGTCCGGCAGCATGTCGCGGGAGAGTTGCAGCGAGACGAGGTCTTCATCTATTTCACTTATGATGGCCCAGTCGCGGAATACCTTGGCGTCCGGCAGAGGGATGCCGATCTCAACCTTCATGCCGGTGAAATAGCGGCTTGTGTATTGTCCTGCGTCACTCATGTTTCAGGTCACGTTATCCCTTCTTCGCACCTCAGACGAATCGATCATCATGCCAAGCACCACTCAACTGTAGGTAACTTTAGACCTTTGTCAACACAAGAGGCCCCGGTGCACTGAGGGGAAAAAAGAGAAGGGGCCGCATTTTCCGGCCCCTTCATCCCGCGTTCTGGTGCATGTCCACCGCCCCGGTCATGGGTCATCAGGATGATTATCCTCCCCGAAATGACCCCGGAATTTTCCTTAATCATGCATAGCCGATTTCTTTTCGATAATATCTGTGAGAAGCGGCATTACTCTTTTGTCCCAATTATTAGAACCGGCAATTTTAAGTACAAGCGTTTTGTCAACCAGTACGGCAAAAGTAGGGGTACTATTGTCCATCTTGACGCTCTCATAAATCCACTTGAAATCATCCGGCAAATCTTCTATCTGCAAATTTCTATGAAATGTATCCCGAACAATTTTAAGAAACACTATATGCTTAATCTCTTCAGATGACAGAAATTTTTGTTGTTCATTCTCTTCCCACTGGTTACAAAAATGACAATCCCGTGCACCAAGATAAACTAATGTAATCTTTGAATCCTTATGCAAATCCAGTCCATATCCAGGGATGAGTCCTGATATTGCAGCACATCCGGAAAAGGCCATAACTGCTGCAAACATTAATATAATTCTGTTCATATCTCCACCTTCTTCCGAATCTCTTCAATGAAAGCACCCGAAAAAGTTTCAATAAAGCAGGGCTTCCTGCTATCGGATAAGAAGGCCGCCTCACTTCGAGCGGTCTTTTCCATTTGAAAAAAAAGCTCTGCAACCAGGAGGGCGGTTACAGAGCAAAAGTATCATGTATTATTTATAGCTGAACATGACGTCAATTGTCAACTATGTAAAAATTATTTTAAGCTGAGGGAATGGCAGGGGACCATGATGAGAACCCGGTTTTTTTATGCCCATTTATTCAATGCTCCCCACTATGCAGAGAGAAAGAAAAGGATTATCTTAAAAGCTTGGCGAAGGCATGGAAACGATGAAAAAAAACGTAACCTCTTTGAAGAGCTGGTGCAAGGGATTGAGGAAATCAATCAGCACCTTGAGGGTAAAATCACCCTCAAATATACTGATTCCCTCACGGCTCCTCCATGAGTTGCCACTCTTAAGCATCCCCCATCGCCACCGGCAATTCGTATCCGGCCAGCCGGTAGAGGCTGTGCCAGGCGGTAACGCAGCGGCCACAGGCGTGCCACTGCGCCAATTCCCCTTTCGCCGAGGTGATGTGGCCGGGGTTGATGTCCCGGGAGCCGCACTTGGGGCAGCGCTCGCCATGCTGCTTGACGAACATCTCCTGGGGCACGAATTCCGGCTTGATGGTCCCCTGGATGGCCTTGTAGACCGTGGAGGTGGTTGCCACGCCGGAGATGCAGGCATCGGCCTCGGATGCGCTGGCATCGGCGATCAACACCTCGGGCGGCGTGCTGTCCCGGTAAACCAGGCTACAGGTGTAGCCCCTTGAGGTGCGTTCGATCTTCAGGCCAAAGGCGGTATCCTTGAGCGGTCCCAGGTTCAGTTCGGTACAGCGGGCCTTGAGTTGCTTTTCAGTGACTTTCATCGTTTCCTCGTAGTATTTCTTTTTGGTTTGTCGTTCCTCTGCGGGCCGATACCTCATACCGATTTCAAATCAAGGATGAAATCAAGGCGGCGAGGATTGAGGCGACGAAGGCGTACAGTTTCGTACGTTGAGGAGCCGAAAACGAGCCAACGAAGATAGCGCCTTGATTTGGAATTGGTATCAGCCGAGCGCCTCCAACTCCTCCCAACGGGCGTAGGCAGCGGCCAACTCCTGCTCCAACTCATCCAGCCGGGCGTTGATCTCCCCCACCTCGGCGCCGGCAGACTTGTAGAAGCCGGGATCGGCCAGGGTGGCGTGCAACCTCCCCTGTTCCTCCTCAAGGCCTGCGATGAGGTCCGGCAGGGCCGCCAACTCCCGCTCCTCCTTGAAGGAGAGCTTGCGGGGGCGTCCCTTCTGCGGCCTGGCCTTCTCCTGGGCCGGTTTGGATGCCGCCGGGGCAGCGGGCGTCTCCACGGCGGCCTGCCGCAGCCAGTCGTCGTACCCCCCCACGTATTCGCGGACCGTGCCGTCGCCGGTAAGCACCAGCGTGCTCCCCACCACGTTGTTGAGAAACTCCCGGTCGTGGCTCACCAGGAGCAGGGTCCCGGAATACTCCAGCAGCAGGTCCTCCAGCAGGTCCAGGGTCTCGGCGTCCAGGTCGTTGGTCGGCTCGTCCATCACCAGCACATTGGAGGGCTTGGTGAACAGCTTGGCCAGGAGCAGCCGGTTGCGCTCGCCGCCGGAGAGGATCGAAACCGGGCTGCGGGCACGCTCGGGAGAGAACAGGAAGTCCTGCAGATAGCCGATGATGTGGCGGCTTATGCCGTTGATCACCAGGGTGTCGTTCCCCTCGCCCACGTTTTCCTGCACGCTCCTGTCCGGGTCGAGCTGTTCCCGCATCTGGTCGAAATAAACGATCTCCAGGCGGGCGCCCTGCTTGACCGTGCCCAGGTCCGGCGCCAGCTCTCCCAGCAGCAGGCGCAACAGGGTGGTCTTGCCAGAACCGTTGGGGCCGATGATCCCCACCCGGTCTCCGCGCATGATGGTGGTGGTCAGGTTGGCGATGATCGGGCGGCCGTCGTAGGCAAAGGAGACGTCCTCCACCTCCGCCACCAGCCGGCCGGAACGCTCCGCCTCCTGCAACTGGATCCTGGCCGTGCCCAGGCGCTCCCGGCGTTGGCGGTGCTCCTCGCGCAGGTTCTTCAGAGCCCGCACCCGCCCTTCGTTCCTGGTCCGGCGCGCCTTGATCCCCTGCCTGACCCAGGCCTCTTCCTGGGCCAGTTTCTTGTCGAACAGCGCCTGGCGGGTGACCTCAGCCAAGAGAAGCGCCTCGCGGCGCTCCACGAACTCGTCGTAGCCGCAGGCAAAGGCATAGATCCGTCCCCGGTCCAGCTCCGCCACCCGGTTGGCCAGCCGCCGGGCAAAGGCCCGGTCATGGGTCACAAAAATCAGGGTCCTGACCTGGCGCAGCAGGAATTCCTCCAGCCAGAGGATGGTGTCGATGTCCAAGTGGTTGGTCGGCTCGTCCAGGAGCAGGATATCCGGAGCGGCAATCAGCGCCTTTGCCAACAGCACCCGGCGCTTGGTGCCGCCGGAGAGAGCAGAGAAACCGGCCTCGGCGTCCAGGTGCAGCCGGTTCAGCACCCGCTCCACCTCCTGGTGCAGGCTCCAGCCGCCCCCCTCCTCCAATTTGTGCTGCAACCCCTCCAACTCGGCCAGGAGCGCCGCGCTCCCCTCCTGCGACAGGAGGTGGGCGACCCGGTGGTATTCGGCCAAGAGCTCAGCCGCGTTGCCCATGCCTGAGGCCACCACGTCGAAGACCGTGCCGTCGATCCCCTGGGGCACTTCCTGGGAGACCAGGGCCAACCGCAACCCCTGCTGGCGTTGGATCTCGCCCCCCTCCAAGGGGAGTTCGCCGGCGACCAGCCTGAGAAGCGTCGATTTGCCTGTGCCGTTGCGCCCCAGCAGGCAGAGCCGGTCGCCCGGCTCGATCTGGAGGCTGATGCCGTCGAAGAGCGGCGGCCCGCCGAAGGCCAGGGTTATGTCGCGAAGGGTGATCAGTGCCACTGGTACCTCATGGTAGGTTCAGGTTAACGGTAACGGTAGGGGCGGCGCTTGCTCCGCCCAATCGGGGCGCGGCAAGCAGCGCCCCTACAAACAGGGTTTACCCAATAGCCCCCATCATCTCGGCAACATCACCAACCCGCCAGACGGTAACATCACTACGCTTTTGTCGTTCCGTGCCGCCGTAGACCAAGGCGCAGGCGCTCGGCGGTGCCGTAAGCCTGGTGGAAAACGAACGCAGCCCCTTGAAATAGTCCTCGTTGATGGTCGCTCCCGACTTGATCTCGACCGGCATAACATATGGCCCCGACTCGATCACCAGGTCAACCTCGTCTCCCTTGGCGTCGCGCCAGAAATGCAGGTTGTTACGTCTGCCGCGATTGTAACGATATTTGAGCGCCTCGATGACCACCAGGTTTTCGAAGAGGTTGCCCCGCAAGGGATGACGGTTTATGTGCAGTTCGCTCTCCGCTCCCAGCAGATAGGCAGCCAGGCCTACATCGTAGAAGTAGAGTTTGGGGGTCTTGACCTGTCGTTTGGAGATGTTGGTGTGCCATGGCTGGAGCAGGAAGACGACATAACTCGCCTCCAGCAGAGTAAGCCAGCTGCGGGCAGTGGTGTGGGAAATCCCCACATCATTTCCGAGGCTGTGCAGGTTGAGAAGTTGTCCCGTCCGTCCGGCGCAGAGACGGACGAATTTCTCAAACAGCGCCAGGTCCTTGATGTTCATCAACTGCCGGATATCCCGTTCCACGTAGGTTTCCAGATAATCGCCGAGGGCCTGGGTCGGGTTAAGTCCTGCATCATAGATACGGGGATAGAAACCTTGCAGGAGCAGGCTGTCGACGCCGGGCTGAATACCTGCGTTCGTGAGTTCTTCCATGCTGAGCGGCAGCAGTTTCAGCAACGCGGTACGGCCGGCCAGGGACTGGCTGATGGTGGTCATCACCTCGAATTGCTGGCTTCCGGTGAGGATAAACTGTCCCGGTACATTGTGTTCATCGACAATCGGCTGCACGAAAGAGAGAAGTCGCGGGACTCGCTGGATCTCGTCCAGGATCGCACCGTCCGGATACGATGACAGGAAACCGCGCGGATCGGAGTGGGCGAATTCGCGGGTGTCCGGGCTTTCCAGGTTGACATAAGGCTTGTCGGGAAAGGTGGCCCGGCAGAGGGTCGTTTTGCCGCTCTGGCGCGGGCCGGTGACGGTGACGACCGGGTATTGGCCGGCCAACTGCTTCAGTATCGGCATGAGCGTTCGCGGGATCATGTGATAAGTGTATGCGATGTTGGCGAAATTTGCAAGTTCAACTTTCAAATTTCCCCAACAAGTGCTCGGGCCAAGCAGTCAATATGGCGGTCGTCGGTGCCGCAGCACCCCCCCAGCACCTTCATGTTCAACTCCCCGTGCAGAGCGGCCACGCCCGCGCCGAAGATTTCCGGCGCCTCCTCCGCCAATTCGGAGCTGTTGTCCAACTCTTCCGGGCTTAAGGCGGAGGTGTTGGCAAACAGGCCGATCACCCGTTCCCTGACATGGGGTGACGAGTTGCGATCGTGGCTGACGGCGCGGCGGAAGACCGAGGCGTGGGTACAGTTGACCATGTAGGCCAGCGGCGGCGGTGAGGCCTGGCTGTCGATGGCCGCAATGGCGACATTGAGTGGCGTGCCGTCCAACAGGGTCCCTTCCGGGCGGGCCACAAAGCTGACCAGATAGGGGAGTCCGGTAGCCGCCTGGGCCTGGGCCAGGCCGACGGCCTCGCTCAGGGCCGGCAGGGTGGCGGCCAACAGCAGATCTACCCCCGCAGCGGTCAGCGCCTCTGCCTGCCAGGCGTGGAAGGCGCGCGCCTCAGCAGTGCCCAAGGCCTCTTCCGGCTTGTAGGCATCCCCCTTGCAGCTCATCAGGCCGCTGATGACCACCTTTTTGCCGTAATCTCCCTGCTCCCGGCGCAGGTCATCCAGAAAGCGAAAGTTGTCGCCGTTCAGGTCGCGGCCGGCCAGCCCGGCGGCGGCGATGCGCACGCGACCGGCACGCCAGGTGGAGGTGGAGAGCAGAAGCGGCAGGCCGTAGCTGCGACCGATTGCCAGGTACTGGCGGCAGATCTCCGCCAGGGTGCTCCGTCCGCGGTCGTCGTAGATCAGCGCCGAATTGACCACCTGCTCGTCCAGGCAGATGCCGGGCATGCGCCGCAGGCGTTCGATGACCGCCCCCTCGCCCAGGATGACGGGGGATGATTCCAAAAGCTTCAGAAAGGCGCCCGTATGATTCATGCTACCCCATGAACCGCAAAGCCGGAACAATGCTGCTCTCATCTCTCATCTCTCATCTCTCATCGAGGTGATAAACATGCACCGCAATGCCGGAACAATGCTGCAAATGGATTGCCCTGAAATGAAAGGCCCCGGTGTCCCTCAATGCCCCGGCATGGCCGGCGCCCCCCCCTGCTGGGGAGGCAGGTACTGTTCGAACTGTTTCTTGTCGACGGAGCAACGGTAGGCCTCTTCCGGGTTGATGCGCTTGGTCTTGAGCAGGTCCAGCAGATGCTGGTCCATGAGCTGCATGCCGTCCTTCTTGGCGGTCTGGATGATGGAAGGGATCTGAAAGGTCTTGCCCTCCCGGATCAGGTTGGCTATGGCCGGAGTGCCGATCATGATCTCCAGGGCAGCGGTGCGCCCCTTGCCGTCGGCGGTCTTGAGCAACTGCTGGCAGACCACCCCCTTGAGGGATTCGGACAACATGGCGCGCACCTGCTCCTGCTGGTCGGTGGGGAAGACGTCTATGATGCGGTCGATGGTCTTGGCCGCGGTGTTGGTATGCAGGGTGCCAAACACCAGATGGCCGGTCTCGGCGGCGCTCATGGCCAGGGAGATGGTCGTCAGGTCGCGCATCTCGCCCACCATGATGATGTCCGGGTCTTCACGCAGGGCCGCGCGCAGGGCCGAGGCGAAGCTTTCGGTATGATCGCCGATCTGGCGCTGGTTCAACAGCGACTGCTTGTTCTCGTGGATGAACTCCAGGGGGTCCTCAAGGGTCAGGATGTGCTCCTTTCGGGTGGAGTTGATCAGGTCGATCATGGCCGCCAGGGTGGTGGATTTGCCGGAACCGGTCGGCCCGGTCACCAGCACCAGCCCTTTCTTGAAGTTGGTCATGCGCAGCACGCCGTCCGGCAGATGGAGATCCTCAGCCGAGAGGATCTTGCTGGGGATGATGCGGAACACGCCGGCGATGCCGCGGTGCTGCATGAAGATGTTGCCGCGGAACCGGGCCAGCTCGGGCACGGCGTAGGCAAAGTCCAGGTCCTTGGCGGCCTCGAAATGGGCGCGCTGTTTTTCGTCCAGTATCTCGAACAGGACCTCCCTGAGTTCTTCATCCGTCAGGCTTTTGAAGTTGAGGCGCACCATCTCGCCGTTCAGGCGGAAAATAGGCGGATTCCCGGTGGAAAGGTGCAGGTCCGAGGCCCCCTGCTCCCCCATCATCCTGAAAAGCGCGTCGATCTTTGCCATGTCGGGATCCCTCCACTGTTCTCACGGTCATATCACATCCCCCCAACCATCTTGTTCCAAGAATGGTTGCGATCCCCCCTGCAAAGGGGAGCGGGGTTTTTCCCTCTACCGATTTCAAATCAAGGATGAAATCGGTATTACAGCACCACCGAGGCGATATACTCCTCCGGCGATACCTCGCCCTCCATCAAAAGCCGCAGCCCCTCCTGGTCGCTGCCGCGGTAATCCGCCATGCGCAGGTAGTTGTCCAGAGCCGCCACATCCGACGACTGCTCGAAGACCCGCAGGAATTCGTCGTCGAAGACCAGGGCGTCCAGCAGGAAACGCCGCATGCCGATTCCGCTGTGGCCGCACTCTTCGCAGCCGCTGGTGCGGTAGAAGGTTGCCGGAGGCTCTTCAAGGCGCATGACGTTTAGTTCCTCACGCGGCGGGATGTAGGTGGTCCGGCACGCGGGGCAGAGGATCTGAATCCCCTTGAAGGAGACCAGGCCGTTGACGAAACCCGGCAGGAAGCAGTTTTTCTGCTGGTAAAGCAGGAGGTGCCGCAGGACATTGCGGGTGCCGCGGATCTCCAGGCCCGCCAGAACCAGTTTCCCGCGCATGGCAGCGCGACAGGCGGCAGTGAAGGGCATTCCCTCGGTGGCATCCTCGATCACCAGGATGTCCGGGTCATGGTCCAGGGCGTCCATGATCAGCCGGGCGCGTTCCGCCTCGGAACAGGGGAGGGGTATACGCGGAAACCGTTTGTTCATCCGGCCCGGCTCCTCCCCCAGGATGACGACGTTCTTCCCCGCGGTGTCGGCCTCCTCCAGCATGAGATCGATGAAACGGCAGCGTTCACGGCAGTTGCGCGAGGCGAAAAAGGTAATGCCTTGCTGCGACCTGGCCAGCAGGTTGAAAGCGGCCTCCTGCGCCACCGGCAGGCGCAACTCGGCTACCCGCGGGGGGACGATGGCGCTGACATGGGTCCGCAGGGTGATGTAATCGCCACCCTGGCCATGCATGACGGCCACCTGAAAGGTGACCGGACAGGATTTGTAGGTGAAGGGGAACAGGCCGGTAGCGCTCGACTCGGTGCCGGGGGCGATATTGGCGCTCTTACGCAGCCGGAGAGCGACGTCGGGATAGTAATTGGGCGCCAGGGCGCCGATGGTGCGGGTGGCGCCTCCCCGCTTGACGGTGATAGCCACCTCGTCGCCTAGGGGTTGCAGGGAGAGGGAGGAGAGACGGTTCTGGATGATGAAAACCATCAGGTAGTTGAGCAGCGTGCAGCCGCTGATATCGTTGTTGATGGCCTCAAGGACCTTGTCGGAAAAGGCGGTCGAGCTGAAGCCCAGGCAGGCGTGGCTGATCGGGCCGTACCATTCGTCGAGCATCTGGCGGATCTCCCTGATCAGCGCCATGGACAGGTTGACCCGCAGGCCGGTCTGACGCTCCACCGCCTCGACCGCAGCGCTGTTGAGCGGGTCGGCGATGGCGATGTTCAGTTCGCCGCCGGCGCAGATCAGAGGGATGAGGTTGTAGGCCCGGGCCAACTCGGCCGGCACAAGGGCAGTGGCTTCCGGGTCGATCATCTCCTTTTTCAGGCGGATGTAGGGGAGATCCAACTGGTTGGAGAGTGCCCAGTCGATATCCTCCTGGGCGACGATCCCCAGGTTGACCAGCGCCTCGCCGAAACGGCCGCCGGAGCGCTTCTGCTCCTCAAGGGCGCTGGCGATATCCGACTCGGTTATGATCTGCGAAGAAGAAAGTATATCGCCCAGGGTGCCCTTTTTCACCAGCTCTGTCATACTCTCCTCCATGGGTCGCTACGCACATTTGCCGCCGCGGCGCGGATGCCGGGAAGCGGCGTCACGCATCGATCCGGTCGCTTTTGTTCTCAAAACGGGTGTGCTCGCCGATGAAGACAAGTTCGATCGTGCCAATGGCGCCGTTACGTTGTTTACCGATGATGATCTCGGCGCTCTTTTCATGGTTCAGGGTACAGGCGCCGTCCCGCTTGCGGCAGTGTTCGCAGTAGACCGCTTCGCGGTAGACGAACATGATGACGTCGGCGTCCTGCTCGATGGCGCCCGACTCGCGCAGGTCGCTCATCATGGGGCGCTTGTCGCTACGGCTTTCCAGGCTGCGGTTGAGCTGGGAGAGGGCCACCACCGGCACGTTCAACTCCTTGGCCAGGGCCTTGAGGGAACGGGAGATGTCCGAGATCTCCTGCTGGCGCGATTCGGCGTTGGCGCTGCCCCGCATGAGCTGCAGGTAGTCAACGATAATCAGACCGATGTCGTGTTCGCTCTTCAGCCGCCGCGCCTTGGAACGCAGTTCCAGCACGCTGATGGCCGGGGTGTCGTCGATGAAGATCTTGGAGTCGTACAGCGTGCTGGCGGCCCGCTGCAACCGGGGCCAATCCGAATCGTGGAAATGGCCGGTGCGCATCTTGCCGAAATCAACCCTGGCGATGGAGGCAAAAAAACGCATCACAAGCTGCTCCTTGCCCATCTCCAGGGAGAAGATCACCGAGGGGACCTTTTTCTTGGCTTCGGCGCTGGCATACTGGACGATGTTGAGCGCCAGGGTGGTCTTGCCCATGGAGGGGCGAGCTGCGATGATGATCAGGTCTCCGGGCTGGAAGCCGGCGGTCATGTGGTCAAGGTCCGTGTAGCCGCTAGGGGTGCCGGTGATGTGCTCCTTACGGTCGTGCAGGGTCTGGAGGATCTTGAAGGTGTCCTTGATGATCTCCTGCACCGGCACGTACTGGGGCCGCAACTTGTTCTCGGATATCTCGTATATCTCCTTCTGCGCCATGTCCAGCAATTCATTGACGTCCGACTGTTCGTCGTAGCCGCGGGTGGCAATCTCGGTAGCCACGGAGATCAGCTTGCGATTGATCGACTTTTCCTTTACGATCTTGCAGTAATAGCTGACATTAGCCGCAGTGGGGACATAGTCCACCAGGGTCGCCAGGTAGGCCGCCCCCCCCGCCTCCTCCAGTTCGCCTTCTTTTCTGAGGGTGTCGGTCATGGTTATCAGGTCGCACGGCTCGCGCAGATCGGAGAGGCGCATCATGGCCCGGAATATCTTGCGATGGCTTTCGCGGTAGAAGTCATCCGGCCCAAGGATCTCCAGAGCGCGGTTGATGGCGTCGTTGTCGATCAGGACCCCTCCCAGTATGGACATCTCCGCCTCCAGGCTCTGGGGGGGAAGTTTGCGCGATTCGTCTGTCATACTCATACCTTTGTCATGAAGCAGATTACAGATTTATGGTTTCCGCAGCCAGCTTTGCAATGGCGGCCACGTCAAGCAGGATGCATTCGCCTTCGGGAAGATGGAGCACTGCGGATGCGCAGGGATCGTCCGGCGCATCGTTCAGCATGACCTGATCCGGCGGCGCAATCTTGAGGACCCGCTCCACCAGAAAGGCCAGTGAGGCGATGCGGGGGTCAGCCACGATCACCTTTTCCAGGTCGTGGCAACTGGGCAATCCCAGGAAGGCGGCCAGATCCATGACCGCAACAATGGTGTCGTGAAAGTTCATTGCCCCGACGTAACAGGGAGGGCTGCCGGGGATGGGCCAGGTAAGCGGCGGCTGGTCAACCTCTGCCACCTGCAGCAGGTTGACGGCGAAACGACGACCCTGCAGCGTGAACAGGAGGTATCCGTGCTGTTGCCGGGTCACGCCTGATCCGGTTCGTTGCGTTCAACCTTGAAGCGCTCCACAACCACCAACAGCTCTTCCGCCAGTTTTGCCAGTTCGTTGGTGGCCAGGGCCATATCCTGCATGGCGGCCAACTGCTCTTCGGTGGCGGCCGAAACCTGCTCGGTGGCGGCGGCATTATCGCCGGCCACCTTGGCGATCTCGTCCACCGCTTTGACCATTTTGCCCGAACCTTCCATCTGCATCTGGGAAAGATCGGCGATGCTGTTGGCCCTGCGTTCGGTCTCCAGGACGGTCTTGAGGATCTCTTGAAAGGCCGTGGCGGTTACATCGATATTTTTCTTCCCTACCTTGATGGTGCGGGAACTTTCCTGGATGATCTCGTGCACCCGGCGGCTCTCTTCCCTCAGGCTTTCGATCGTCTCGTTGATATCCGCCGCCGACTGGGACGAACCGTCGGCAAGCTTGCGCACCTCGTCCGCCACCACGGCAAAGCCCTTGCCGTACTCACCCGCCCGGGCCGCCTCGATCGAGGCGTTCAAGGCCAGCAGGTTGGTCTGACGGGCCACGTCGGCGATGAAATCGGCAATCCTGCCGACCTTCTGCAATTTGGCGCTGAAGACGTCGAACTGACGGCCGATCTTTTCCTGGCAGTCGAAAAAGTCCTTCATCCGCTCCAGGGAATCGGTTGCCAGGCTGCCGCCGTGCTGGGCGGTGAGGCTCGTCTCCCGTGCCACCTTGGCGGTTTCCTTGGCGCGCGCGGCAACCAGCTCAATGGATACGGCTGTCTCGCGGATGGCCTTGGAGGTCCTTTCCACCATCTCGGCCTGGGTTTCGGCGCCGCGGGAGATCTGCTCGATGGCTCGGGCAACCTCTTCGGTTGAGGCGCTGATCTCCATGGCGTTGGAGTTGATCTCGCGCGCTGAATTGGTGAGCCTGCCCGAGGTCTTTTTGATGTGCCCCACCAGTTCGCGCAGGTTCTGGAGCATCAGGTTGATCAGGTCGGCCAGCTCATCGGTTTCGTCAGGCACCCGTGAGGGGGGCATGTCCACCGCCCGGGTCAGGTCGCCCCTGCTGATGGACTCGGCCGAGTCGGTCAAATGACTGATTTTGGCCGTAAACCCCCTGGAAAAGAGCCACCCCAGGATAAGCCCCAGGGTCAGCGCCATGGCATAAGACAGGATACCGGATATCTCCGGCGAATACCCGAGGAGTGCCACCAGCCGGGGGCTGAAAGCCACCACTGCCACGACAACAATGAACCCAAGGATAAATTTATAGCCAATAGGAATCCTCATAACGCCCCTCCGCCTGTAATCATCACGCACCGTTTACATCTGTATCACGAAGTCGCTTTCGGTGCAACCGCATGTATGGTGAGCTTGCGGATAAGGCATTCCTCTGGCAGGTTATTTGCAGTATCATTATCCTGTAAAAACTGCCGGGACAGGTCCGACACCACGGAGGGACTGCTCTCGAACGTCGCACAGGAGTTCGCAACTCATATGAACCAGCCTGCAAAAATTGCAGAGATAGATCAAAAAATGTCACACGAACTCCAGCGAGTCCTTGCGGCCGACAAGGATGAGTTGTTTCAGGTCATGCGAGAATCCGGCGGAGAGGTTCTGCTGGCGGCCCTGCGCAATCGCTCCCTCGACGAGAACCACTTGCTGGCTCTGCTGAAACGTCGCGGCCTGCCCGAAGAGATCTTTACCACCCTGCACAGCGGCAGACGTTTCAGCGAAAGCAACCCTCTCAAATTTGCCTTGGTCAGCCACCCCGAGACCCCTTCGCATATCGCGAGCAGTCTTTTGCCGCAACTCAACGTCTTCGACCTCATCAAGCTCTGTTCCATGCCCGGCATAACCCCCGACCAGCGTCAGTGTGCAGAACGCATCATCATTTTGCGCCTCCCCACCCAGCCCTTGGGCAACAAGCTCACCCTGGCCCGGCGGGGAAGCGCGGCGATTGCGGAGGCGCTCCTGCGCGAGGGGCTGCCGCCGGTGGTGGATGCCTGCCTGGACAATCCGCACCTGAAGGAAGGGGCGGTTCACCAGTTCATCGTCTCCGCGGCGTCAAACGCCGAAACCATCTCTATGATCGCCCGGAGCGGCCGCTGGAAGGGCAAGCCCAACATCCGCCTGGCGATCCTCAAAAACCCCCGGACACCGGCCATCTGGTTTACGCTGTTCCTGCCGGGTCTCCCAGCCGGCACGCTGCGGGATCTGCTCTTAGTACCGCGCCTGACGGGCATCCAGAAGGAACTGGTCCGGCAAGCCCTGAAAAGCAGGAGGGGTGGTAAAGCATGATACGCCTGGTCCCGATCATTATGGCGGTCCTTCTCGTCTGGAACGCCCCCTGCGGGGCCGTCTCCTACGGCGTTGCCCGAAGCGTGACGCCGGTGCTGAACAGCCCGGCCTTCAGCGACATCTTCGGGGGGCCGGACGGCAGGTCCCTGAAGACCGACCGATGCGGCCAGGTACGGCAACTGGAGTTCATCGCCCTGCCGGGGACCGTCTTCAGGTTGCTGGGCAAGGTTCCTGGTTCCGCGACCACCGTCTACCGGGTGGAGACCGACGACTACCCCGCCCCGGACGGCATCTCGCTTTACGTGGACAGCCGCTTCATCGAACTTCGCGACGAGCGCCCCCCGGCACGCATCAGAACGCTGCCCACCCGTGAGCGGATCATAGCCGCGCTGAAGGAGGCCATCGGGAGCCCCTACGTATGGGGGGGCAACGTCCCGGAGGGGGTCAACGCCCTGATCGGAACGCTCTACCCTGCAGGGGCGCCGCTCGACGACAGGGCCAAACGGCTTATCACCCTGGCCGGAGTGGACTGTTCAGGGCTGCTCTATCAGGCCACCGGGGGGTGGACGCCCCGCAACACCTCACACTTGGTTTCCTACGGCATCGGAGTGGCGGTGGAAGGGAAAGACGCGCATAAGATCGCTGAAAGTCTGAAACCGCTCGACCTGGTCGTCTGGGGCGGCCATGTGATCATCGTCCTGGACCGGAATACGGCCATCGAAAGCCGGCTTGCGTGCGGCCGGCCCGCCCATGGCGGGGTGGTGACCACACCCTTGCAACAGCGGCTGACTGAGCTCATGCGGTCCCGCCGGCCGGCGGATGCCTGGCCGGCCAAGGGGAAACAAGAGGGGATATTTGTGGTCAGGAGATGGTTCGGTATATAGCTACTACCTTTTGCGTGTTTTTTCCGGCACCGGCAGTTTCAGGAGCCGCAGCACCTGGGCCATGTCCTCCCAGACCTCCCAGAAGGGCCCGGAATCCGCCCGGTTGCGCAGGAGGTAGGACGGGTGATAGGTCGGCATGACCGGAACGCCGTGGTAATCGTGGAATTTGCCGCGCAGCTTTGAGATCGCCTCCTTCGTACCCAGAAGGGTCTGGCTGGCGAATCTGCCCAGCGCCACGATGACCTCGGGGTGGACAGATTGCAGTTGCCGCAGGAGAAACGGGGCGCAGGCGGCAATCTCGTCCGCTTCCGGGTCCCGGTTGCCCGGTGGGCGGCACTTGACTACGTTACAGATATACACCTCTTCCCGCTTGAGCCCCATGGCGGTGATGATGCGGTTCAAGACCTGCCCGGCCTCTCCAACGAACGGCTCGCCCTGCAGGTCCTCGTCCTTCCCCGGCCCCTCGCCCACAAACACCAGCCGCGCCTGCGGGTTGCCCGTGCCAAACACCAGGTTCGTCCTCCCTTTCGCCAACTTGCAGCGTTGGCAGTCACCCAGGCTTTTCCTGATTTTTTCCAGGGATTCATGTTTCAGGTCGTGGGGCACAGCAACGGTCTCCGCCATTGCCGACGGCAGTGCTGCCGGCCCTTGCACTAAAAGGCGCGCCGCTTTAGAAACCACGGCATCAGGCAGGCCGTCCAGACCGCTTTCCTGAAGGGCCAGCAGGTATTCCCGCAGGGACGATGCCGCCACTGCCTTGAATGATTGAGCCATCCTTCTACCTTTTATTACTTTTGGCAATTAAACATCACAACCCATGATGTAGGGGCGCTGCTTGCCGCGCCCCGATTGGGCGGAGCAAGCGCCGCCCCTACCATTGATATGTTTAATTGCATCCGTAATATTGTATCATTTCCCATTATGGGGTAGCATTATGTTTCCGAACTGTACCAGTTCCTCCAAAGCCATGTCAAAGCGAAAGACACCATGTTCCTATTAGCGCTGTTCACAACCATCTGCTGCGTGCTTGTCCCCGATGCGGCCCATGCCTGGGGTGGCGGCATCCATCTCCAGGCAGGCTTGAGCGTGCTGGCTGCTCTCGATACCCTGCCGCCCGACATCTCGGCGTTTTTGGCGGCATACCCCCGCGATTACCTTTACGGCTGCATCGCTGCCGATATCATAGTTGGGAAAAAATATACCCATTACCTGCTCAACTGCCATCGCTGGCGCATCGGACAGAAGGTGCTGCAGGCGGCCAAGAGCGACGGCGAAAAGGCCTGCGCCTACGGCTATCTCTCCCATTTGGCAGCGGACGGCATTGCCCACAACTATTTCGTCCCCTTCAAGATCATGCGGTCATTTGCCTCGGTGACCATGAAGCACGCTTACTGGGAGATGCGTTTCGAGACCTTTGCGGACAAGGTGGTCTGGGAGCGGGCGCGGGAGATCTGCCGCTTTGACCAGCGCGCCAATGACGCCATGCTGCGCGGCGTTCTGACCAACACTATCTTTTCCTTCGGCACCAACAAGCGCATCTTCAACTCGATCATGCTCCTCTCAAGGCTGGAAAAATGGCAGAAGGTCATGCAGACCCTGTCGGACAACTCGCGATACACCCTGGCACAGAGCGATCGTGACGAATACATGACCCTGACCGAGGAGGCGGTCTTTGATTTTCTGCGTCATCCCAAAGATTCGGAATGCCTGCTTACGGACCCGACCGGGGAAAAAACCCTGGCTGCCGCGGATGCCCTGCGGAAGAACCTGCGGCTCTTGTATAAGAATGGGCGGATATCCAAGGCCGACGGTATGGAGCAGGTGGAATTGCTGAAGGACAAGCTGCGGCAGTCGCTGCGCAAGCCGGAACTCTTGAAGGGATTGCACAGCGGGTCCTAGCGACGTGTGGGAAGGCGCGAGACTACCTGGTCAAGGATGCGGTTGGCCAGTTCATCCTTGGACATCAGTGGGCACTCCTGCCTGGAGCCATCCCTGAAGAGCAAGAGCGCCCGATTGGTGTCCACATTGAAACCGGCATCGTTCAGGCTGACATCATTGGCCACGATCATATCCAGATTCTTTTCGGCAAGCTTTTGAACGGCATACTCCTCCAGGCGGGAGGTCTCGGCAGCAAAGCCCACCAGGAACGGACGTTTTTCCAGACGGCCCAGTTCCGCCAGGATGTCCGGGTTTTTGACCAACACAAGCGTCATCTCGGCAGACTGTTTCTTGATCTTGACATCTTTGCGCTCGGCCGGCCGGTAGTCGGCAACCGCCGCAGCCTTGATGACCACCGTACATTCCTTGACCTGCGCCATCACCTGCGCCTGCATATCGCGGGCACTTTCAACGCATACCCGTTCGACACCTTTCGGGGCGGCAAGTCCGGTAGGGCCGCTGACCAGGATCACCCGCGCACCCCGCTCACGGGCTGCCTGCGCGATGGCATAACCCATCCTGCCCGACGAATGATTGCTGATGAAGCGGACCGGATCGAGCTCCTCGCGGGTTGGCCCGGCAGTGACCATAACGGTCTGCCCTGCCAGATCCCTGGGCCTGATCGCCGCCACAACCGCTTCGAAGATGGTTTCCGGCGCAGCCAGTTTTCCTTCCCCTTCCCAACCGCAGGCCAGGGCGCCCTTTTCAGGCGGCACTAAGAGGTACCCGAGCCGGCGCAATTTTACCTCGTTTTCGCGGTATATCGGATTGGTGTACATGTTGACGTTCATGGCCGGGGCGATCAAAACCGGCGCCTTGGTTGCCATGACGGTGGTGGTGAGCATGTCGTCGGCGATGCCGTTGGCGATCTTAGCGATCACGTTGGCCGTGGCCGGAGCGATGACAAACAGGTCGGCGCGGTCGGCCAGGGAGATGTGCCCGATCTCCTGTTCGGCGATCAGGTTGAATAATTCGATGTGCACCGGATTGGCCGAAAGGGTCTGGAAGGTCAGGGGGGTGACGAACTCCTGGGCTGCGCGGGTCATGACCACATGCACACAGGCGCCGGCTTTGGTTAAAAGGCGCAGCAGTTCCACCGCCTTATATACGGCGATGCCGCCCGTGACACCCAGCACAATCCGCATATCCTTCAGCATGGCATCATGGTCCTCAGAAGTAGGGGTTATGGCGCTTTTCATGGCCGATGGAGGTTTCCGGCCCATGGCCCGGATAGGCGGCCACGTCGTCCGGCAGGGTAAAGAGCTTGCTGCGGATGGATTCCAGGAGTTGGTCATGGGAGCCGCCGGGAAGATCGGTGCGGCCGATGGAGTCGGCAAACAGGGTGTCGCCGGTGATTACTTTGTTCTCTTGGGCCAGAAAGAGACAGCATCCCCCAGGGGTATGGCCCGGCGTGTGCAACACCTTCATGCGGTGCGCCCCGAACTCGATCTCCATCCCTTCCGCGAGAAAACCGTCAGCCGGAGGAGAGTTCTCGCTCTGGATGCCGTACATGCGCCCCACTTCGGCAACTCGATCAAGCATGGGGGCATCGGCTTGGTGGATCAACAGCGGCGCCCCGAACGCCGCTACCGCCTGACGGTTGCCGCCAACGTGGTCAAAATGCCCATGGGTGTTGATGATATACCGTATCGCCAGATCATGGCGCAAAACCGCCTGGATAATGCGCTCCACGTCGCCGCCCGGATCGACCACCACGCCTTCGCGGGTCTCGTCGCACCCCAGGATGAAGCAATTGACCGACAGGGGGCCGACGACCATCATGTCAAATACCATTGTCTTTACTCCCGCTTGATTGACATCCGGCATGAAGCTGCTAAAATCCTCTCCAGGATTTCAGGAGGGGGTTGCCATGAAACGGCCGGTTGTGGATCAGGAAAGTTGCATCAGTTGCGGCCTCTGCATTTCGACCTGCCCCGGGGTCTTTCGTTTCAACAGTGCCGGCAAGTCGGAATGTTTCGACCCCTCCGGCGCGCCTGAAAAGGATATTCAACTGGCGATTGACGGCTGTCCCGTCCAGTGTATCAGTTGGGAATAATCTCTCTCACAAAGGAGCATTGCTATGGAACGTTGGATCTGCACCATCTGCCAATATGTCTATGACCCCGCCACCGGAGATCCCGACCGGGGCATCCCTGCCGGAACGGCCTTCGAGTCATTGCCCGACGGCTGGACATGCCCCCTGTGCGGCGCGGGCAAGGATGCTTTTGAAAAAGAATAATACAGGCCAAGCGTTCACAGGCGCCTCGTGGGCTGCCAAAGCTACAATGCATATCCAAACCCTCCCTCGGGAGGGTTTTTCATTTTTTCTTGTCGGCAGGCTTGATGATGTCGATCATCGTTTCGCCGGCCTCGATCTTGACTCGCCAGACAAGCCCGCATTCGCCGCACTCTTTGAGCGGCGCTTCGCCGGAAGAAAACCCGCCGGAATGCATGTCAAGATTCAACGATGTCCTGTTACCGCAATTTGGGCATTTCATAGTTTGTTCCTCCTGGTATTCATTCTGCGCGTGCCGCCGGGCCATTGCAACAGGCGGATTTCAGGCCAGCTCGGGCATGATGCTGGTAATGGCGGCAAAGAGTTCCGCCAGATCATCACGGGTCATGTCACCCATGTGGGCGATGCGGAAGGTCTCTCCTTTTATCTTGCCATAACCGTCGTCAAAGGCAAACCCCTTTTCGGCCAGCTTCTTTTTCAACCCGTCCAGGTCGATCCCGCGGCTGTTGCGGGCGCAAGTCAGGGTTAGCGAGCAATATTTATGGTCGGGGAAAAGACCGAAGCCGCGGTCGGTCGCCCATTGACGGACATACTCGGCCATGGTGCGGTGGCGCGCCCAGCGCGCCTCGAGCCCTTCGGCGAAAATCCGCTCCAGTTGGCGATCCATGGCGAAAATCAGGGAAATACAAGGGGTGGAGGGTGTATTGTGTTTGGCATCGTTGGCGGCAAACTCCATGTAATCAAAGTAGTAGCCACGGCCTTCCATGGTTTTTGCCCGCTGGAGCGCCTTTTCGCTGGCAGTGAAGACAGTCAACCCCGGCGGCAGGGCGAAGGCCTTCTGCACTCCAAAGATGCAACTGTCGATACCGAGTTCATCCACCGGGATCTTCAGGGCGCTCATGGAGGAAACCGTATCTACGATAAACATGACATCCGGGAATTTGCGCATTACCTCGGCGATTTCAGGCAGGGGTGACATCACGCCGGTTGAGGTTTCATTATGGATCATGGTCATGCTGTCGTATAAACCGGTAGACAAGGTCTGTTCGACCACCTCGGGCGTGACCGGTTTGCCCCAGTCGAACCTGACGGCATCGGCCTTTTTGCCGCAGCGGCGGGCGACATCGTGCCATTTATCCGAGAAGGCGCCGTTGCAGAAGTTGGCGCACCGCCTTCCCACCAGGTTGCGAATAGCGCCTTCCATGACGCCGAAGGCGCTGGAGGTGGCAAGAAAAACCTTTCCTTCCGTAAACAGAATCTTTTGCAGGCCGGATGTCACCCGTGCATGCAACTCGGCATATTCCTTCATGCGGTGGCCGATCATGGGGGTCGCCATGGCGGCGAGAATTTCAGGATGGACCGGCACGGGGCCGGGGATAAACAGCTTTTTGTACATAAACTAAGTAACTCCCGATTTGTCGTGAGTAGCGTTATCCTGGCAAGCTAACAAAAGCCCTTGGCAAAGTCAAGGGCGCAACGTTTCAAGAGCCGTGAATTCGGCAGGTTAGGCCACCTGCACTTCTTTGGTGCCGCATTATTGTTTCGGTTGTAAAATATCTGAATCGTAGGGGCGAACTGCTGTTCGCCCAAACAGGGCGCATGCCCAATCAGGGCGCATGCGATGCGCCCCTACACCTGGATTTGCATATTTATTCGCAAAAAGCTTTAATCCGAAATGTATGTATACAGTAGCAATTTCCGTTGATTTAGAATCTTCTGTTGTGTAGTGTATAGTAAAATTATACACCTTATCTTCATTTAAACCAATGGTATGGAGGAGCACCGTCATGCAGTTTGTTTTCTGTCGTTTGTTGCCGTTTCTGATGCTGCTGATAGCCTGGGCCAGTCCGTCACCGGCCGAGCAGGGAATGGCGATCGACCCGGCCACCTGCCTGGGCTGCCACGGCGACAAGATCTCCGTGCGGGCGTTTGCCGAGTCGGTCCATGGCAAAAATGGCTGCACCAGTTGCCATGTGGACATCACCGATCTCGCCAAGCACATGAAAGGGGAGATCAAGGTCCAGAAGGTCCAGTGCGAGCGCTGCCATAAAAAGCAGAACGCCGAACATTATGCCAGCGTCCACATTACCAAGGGCGTCATGTGCGCCGACTGCCACACCGATATTCATGTCCACGAATACTGGAAAGGCGACAAACGCATCGTCGTTGCCAAATGCATCCAGTGCCACGACAAGGAGTCGGTCTACCAGAAGTCGGTCCACGGCAAGGCGGTGGCTGCCGGCAACAAAGACTCGGCCGCCTGCAATGACTGCCATGGCCTGCACGAGATAAAACCTTTGGGTGACCCCAAGAGCCATGCCAACAGGGAGTTTCACACCAAGGTCTGCCTGAAATGCCACAGCGATGAAGCGATGATGAAGCGCAACAACGTCTTCAACGTTGCCGTCAAGACCTACATGGAGAGCTACCACGGCAAGAACTACCGCCTCGGTTTCCCTGAAAGGGTCGCAGGCTGCGCCGACTGCCATACGGCCCACTCGGTGCTCCCCAAAGACGATCCCGACTCAAGCGTCAATCCGGCCAACCTGGTAAACACATGCGCCAAGTGCCACGCCAAGGCGACCGTGCTCTTCACCAAGTATTACGCCCATGGCGAGCATAGCGACCGGGAGAAGTATCCGATCCTGTACTACACCTTCCTCGCCATGACCGGCCTGCTTCTCAGCACCTTTAGCGTCTTCTGGATACACACCCTGCTCTGGATGTTCCGCGGCTTCGTGGAAAACAGGGAAAAGGCAGACAAACTGGCCAGCGGCGAATATCACCATGTTGTGCCGGAAGCCCACAAACAGTACCGCCGTTTCAACCGCATCCACATCTTCATGCACATCCTGGTTATCACCAGCTTCCTGGGGCTTTCCCTGACCGGCCTGCCGCTCAAATTCAGCACCCAGCACTGGGCGATTACCCTGATGAATCTGTACGGCGGTTCGGCCAACGCCGGCTTCATTCACCGGATCTGCGCCGGCATCACCTTCGTCTATTTCGCCATGGCGCTGGTCATGAGCATCAACTTTCTCTTCATCAGGAAGGACATCCCGGGGAATCCGATCCAGCGCCTGTTCGGCCCTGATTCCCTCTGTTTCAACCTGCGGGATATTATGGACATTACCCTCATGGTCAGGTGGTTCTTCTTCCGGGGGCCGAAACCCACCTTCGAGCGGTGGACCTACTGGGAAAAATTCGACTTTGTCGCCGTCTTCTGGGGTATGTTCGCCATCGGCGGCTCAGGCCTTATGCTCTGGTTCCCGGAGTTATTCGGCCAGTTCCTGCCCGGCTGGGCGTTCAACGTAGCGACCATCGTCCACTCGGACGAGGCCCTTCTGGCAACCGGCTTCATCTTCTCGGTCCACTTCTTCAACACCCACGGGCGTCCGGAGAAGTTCCCCATGGACTTCGTCATCTTCAATGGCCAGATTGGCAAGGAAGAGATGCTTGAAGAACGTGGCGATCAGTGGAAACGCTATGAGGATCTGGGTATTACCGAGCAGTACGCCTGCAAGAAGACCAGCGGCGTGGCCTATGACTTCCTGGTCAAGGGATTCGGTTTCACCGCCCTCTTCACCGGCATTACATTGCTTTTGCTCATGATCCTCGCTTTTTTGAACGGTGCGCAATAGTAACCAACACCTTTCATCACACGGGGGGCGCGTTGCGCCCCCCGGATAAAAAAAACCGCCTGTAAAGTCTAGCCGGTTACTTTGAGAATCTGTTGAAATAACGAAATCCCCATCAGCCTCATAGCTGATGGGGATTTTGTTATTTCTGGATATTTACTGGGCTAACTGGGGCTGAGGGGTGGTTAGTTGACATTTCGAACTCATGACACGTGCCGCGGAAAAAGTTTTCGCCACCATTCTCATAGCGCAAAGTTCTGGCTTTATATTTTCGTAAGGTGTATGGTAACGAAACTTTTTTACTAGGAGTGGAACCTGGCGAAAATGACCGGTCATTATGTGACGACAGCCACGGCGGGAGAGCAGTTCAAGGCCTTCGTCCCTGATCCGTTACCGGCTCAATCCGCGCTGGACCTGAAAGCTCGTCACTTCGAGCTGATGGAGAAGGCGAACTGGGCGCTGGGCCGCCTGGATGGGGTTGCCGCCCTGTTACCCGACACATCTCTCTTTCTGTACTTCTACGTCCGCAAGGAAGCCCTCCTATCTTCCCAGATCGAAGGCTCCCAGTCGTCACTATCCGACCTGCTGCTGTTCGAAAGCAATGAAGCCCCCGGCGTACCGCTGGATGATGTTGTGGAAGTCTCCAACTATGTTGCCGCCATGAACCACGGCCTGAAGCGCCTTCAAGAGGGTTTTCCTATATCGTTACGCCTGATCAAGGAAATCCATGAAGTGCTTCTCTCCAAAGGGAGAGGGAGTACAAAGGACCCAGGTGAATTCCGCCGCAGCCAGAACTGGATAGGTGGCACCCGCCCAGGCAATGCCCGATTCGTGCCGCCGCCACCGGAGCAGGTCATCACCTGCATGGGCGACCTGGAAAAGTACCTTCATGCCGAGCATACGCCGGTTCTCATCAAGGCGGCTTTGGCCCACGTCCAGTTCGAGACAATCCACCCATTCCTGGACGGTAACGGCAGGCTGGGCCGACTCTTGATCACCCTGCTGCTCTGCGCTCAAGGTGCGCTCACCCAGCCCATGCTTTACCTGAGTTTGTTTTTCAAGGTGAATCGGTCGGAGTATTACGAACTCCTGCAGAAGGTACGGGTAAATGGAGTCTGGGAGAAATGGCTGTTATTCTTCCTGGAAGGAGTGCTGGAAACCGCACAACAGGCTGTCACCACGGCACAAGCCATACTCCAGGTATTCGAGCATGATCGGCAACGAATCGAGCAACTGGGCCGCCCGGCAGGGTCGGCACTGAGACTGCATCAGTACCTACAACGGAAACCGTTAATTACCATC
This sequence comes from Geobacter sp., assembly GCA_003151775.1. Classification (GTDB taxonomy): domain Bacteria; phylum Desulfobacterota; class Desulfuromonadia; order Geobacterales; family Pseudopelobacteraceae; genus Oryzomonas. Next base: position 60,402 of record PLYK01000050.1, read on the forward strand.
CAGAAGGCAGCGGACGAAACCGCCATGACCCGCCCAACCGTGGCAGCTTCGGTAAAACATTTGACCAAATTGGGGATTGTCCGGGAACTGACCGGCAAAGAGCGGCACCGGCTGTTTGTCTATGACGAGTACCTGAAGATATTGAACGAGGGAACGGAACCGCTTAGGTAACCAGCTAATAATCTATGATGTTCAACAATAGACTGCGCCGGGGAAGTGTATGCGTGGTTTACGTGCCACGGAGAGAGTATAGTCGATAATATTTAAATGTCAGACCCTAAAGGCGTGCCTTCTATAGCAGGTTGTCGGGTAATAATCATAACACTTATTTTATACTCCATTAATACTCTAACTCATAGCAAGTATTAGCCATATATGCGAGCATATTGGAGAGCGATCCATTCCGGAGGCTGGCCACGTGATCCAGCTTAGCAAAATGCTGCAAAATCTACTTTTACCAAATGATATCATACTTTAGCGCGACCGGCGCCGGTTTATTGCGCAGTTGTCTACGCGAGACTTGGAACATCCCTTTGCTTGTAAATGTGGAACAGCAAGGGGACGTTGTTAAGTTGTCAAGTAACTGTCTATATTCTTTTTCAACATCGGATATTTCATCAACATCACTTCACCTCGTGCGGCTGACAAACAGATTCCGGCGCGGCTTTGACCAAGAAACTCAGCTAGTTCAACACCACTGTAGCCATTTTCTCGAACTGCAATGTAACATAAAACACTACGGGCCGTACTTACGTTTTTCGTCCGGATGCGTTGTGCAAGCAGATCCGGGGAAAGTTCAAACATGAGGGCAACATGGACGGCCAGATCCGCAAGGGTGATCGGTATTGCCGGTTTCTTCCCCTCTGCCTCCAGTAATAGGCTCTCAACGAAATCACCGCTGCCAAGCACCCTGGCATCATATGCCTCTACCCGGCCTGCCGGATTTACATTACGCTTCATACCACCACCAACAAGTTCATTCCGCCGCCCTTGGGATATCCCCTCTGCAACGAACTGCCTGTATGCCGGACGTGCCTTGTTTATGCGCTTACCAAAACGGGTCAGGACTTCTACCGTGTTCTGGCCGGACAACACCTTGTTGCCCAGCACCACCGCATGTCCACACCAAGGGTAAAAATCAAGCTCGTCCATACTTTTTACAATTCCTGCTCGAAGCGGATTGAGGTGGATATAGCGGACGAGTTCCAGCAGGTAGAGTTCATCCTCGCAGACGATGGATTTATAGCGGTTTTGGAATAGGTGCCCGGAGCGTTTGTGGCGCAAGTTGAATGTTACGGCGTAGCCGGTGAGCAGGCGTCGCATAAATGTGGCGAGTTTGATCTGCTGTGGCCTCAAAAGTATGTGGAGGTGATTGTCCAGAAAGGCCCAGGCAAGGCAATCTGTACGGGTTTCTCCTAGAAGAGTGGAAAGGCGGGTTGCAAATGAAAGGCGATCTTCGTCATCAAGAAAGATGGGGCATTTTTCTATGCCCCTGACGATAACATGGTGCAAGATACCGGGTATGTCGATTCTGGCGGCTCGTGGCATGGTGTGAATTTAGCAGAGCATGGCGAGTTAGTCAACAACTTAACAACGTCCCC
>PLYK01000122.1 GCA_003151775.1 Geobacter sp.
GCGCTGGCCGAAGGCATCGTACAGCGCGTTGTCGACCTGGCTGGCGGTCAATCCGAGCCGGGAGGCGGTGTCGCGATCGACGACGAGGTCGGTTTCGAGCCCTTTGTCCTGCTGGTCGGAATTGAGATCGGTGAGAACGGGTTCGTTTTTCAAAGCCTCCAGCAGCTTGGGGGTCCAGGCGCGCAGGTCGTCGAGATCGTCCGCCTGCAGGGTGTATTGATAAAGCGAGTTGCTCTGCCGGCCGCTGCCTCCGCCCAGTTCCTGCCAGGGGACGAGAAAAAGCGTCGCCCCGGCCACCTGCGCGAGCTTGGGGCGGAGGCGGTCGATCACCTCCATCGACGACGCGTTGCGCGACGACAGCGGTTTCAGCGCGATGAAGAGGGATCCCGTGTTCGTGGTGCCCCCCCGGCCGCTGGAGCCGGTCATCCCGACGGCCGTGTCGACCGCGGGATCGGCCTGCACGATATCGATGAATTGTTTCAGCTTTTGCGACATGAGCTGAAACGAAATGCTCTGATCCGCCTGGATGCCTCCGTAGAGGCGGCCGGTGTCTTGCAGCGGAAAGTATCCCTTGGGAATGATGCTAAACAGCACCACGTTCAATACGATCGTCGCGAGGAGAATCAGCATCACGATGAGCCTGTGGCGCAGCGCCCAGGCCAGCGAGTGTTCATAGCTGGCCAGCAGGTCCTGGAAAAAGCGTTCGCTCCATCGAAAAGCCCACCCGTGCCGCTTTTCCGCGCCCTGCCGGCCGAGGAGGCGCGCGCACATGGTGGGAGTCGTCGTCAGGGAAATCACCATCGAGATCACGATCGCGATCGACAGGGTGATCGCGAATTCCCGAAAGAGCCGCCCCATGACCCCGCCCATCAAAAGGATCGGAATGAACACCGCGATGAGGGACATGCTCATGGAGAGCACGGTGAAGCCCACCTCCCGCACGCCCAGCAGCGTCGCCTGGAAGCGGGGCATCCCCGCCTCCATGTGGCGCACGATGTTCTCCATGACCACGATCGCGTCGTCCACGACGAATCCCGTCGCGATGGTGAGCGCCATGAGCGAGAGATTGTCGAGGCTGTAGCCGAGCAGGTACATCGCGGCCAGGGAGCCGACGAGCGAGACCGGCACCGCCACGAACGGGATCAGCGTGGTGCGCCAGTCGCGCAGAAAGGCGAAGACGACCACGATCACCAGAAAAATCGCGATCAGCAGCGTCTTCTCCACATCGTGCAGCGAGGCGCGGATGACCGTGCTGCGGTCGATGGCGACCGCCAGCTGTGCGGCGCCGGGAATCGATGCCTGCAGCGAGGGCAGCATGGCGAGAACGCGATCGACCGTTTCGATGATGTTGGCCCCCGGTTCGCGCCTGATCTGGATCAGCACGGCCGGCCGGTCCTGGGACATGCCGAGCTGGTGGACGTCCTCGACCGAGTCCTTCACCTCCGCGACGTCCGAGAGGCGGACGGGCGCGCCGTTGCGGTAGGCGATGATGAGACCGCGGTATTTGTCCGCGGTCCTCGCCTGGTCGTTGCTGTAGATCTGCCAGTGCGTCGTGGCGTTTTCGATCGCTCCTTTGGGGCTGTTGGCATTGGCCGCCCCCAATGCGGCGCGCACGTCCTCCAGCCCGATGCCGTACTTGAACATCGTCGTGGGGTTCAGCTCGACCCGGACGGCGGGCAGCGAGCTTCCGCTCACGGTAACGTCGCCGACCCCCGCGATTTGGGAAAACTTCTGCCCGAGGATCGTGGAGGCCTCGTCGTAAAGCTGCCCCTGGCTCATCGTGGCCGAGGTCAGCGTCAGGACGATGATCGGCTGGTCGGCCGGGTTGATTTTCCGGAACGACGGATTGCTGTGCAGCGAGGCGGTGGTCAGGTCGGCCTGCGCCGCGTTGATTGCGGCCTGGACATCGTTGGCCGCCCCGTTGATGTCGCGATTGAGACCGAACTGCAGGACGATGTTGGTGGTGCCGACGCCGCTGTGCGAAGTCATCTCGGTGACGTCGGCGATCGCTCCCAGGTGCCGCTCCAGGGGGGTGGCGATGCTGGTGGCCACGGTCTGCGGGCTCGCCCCGGCCGCCTGGGCCGACACCACGATCGTGGGAATTTCCACCTGGGGCAGCGGCGACACCGGCAAGAGACGGAAGGAGATCACCCCGGCCAGCACCAACCCGAAGGTAAGCAGCGTGGTTGCGACCGGACGCTTTATAAAAAGAGCCGAGATGTTCATGGTGCTTCAAGGTTGGGGCTATCGACCTTTTCTTCCACCACCCGCTTCTTTCCCCATCTCTGCGCCAACCGGTCAAAGGCCAGGTAGATCACCGGCGTGGTGTAGAGGGTCAGGATCTGGCTGAAGATCAGGCCGCCCACGATGGAGATGCCCAGCGGCCGGCGCAATTCCGACCCCACTCCGTGCCCCAGGGCCAGCGGCAGCGCGCCCAGGAGCGCCGCCATGGTGGTCATCANNTCAAGAGGATGATGCCGATGATGGCTATCACGCTCAGATCGGTGTGACAGATCATCAGCGACAGGACCGCCCCTACCCCGGCCGACGGCAGGGTGGAGAGGATCGTGACCGGGTGGATGAAGCTTTCGTATAACACACCCAGTACGATGTAGACCGTGATCAGGGCCGCCAGGATCAGGAGCGGTTCGTTGGCGAGCGAGGACTTGAAGGCCTGGGCCGTGCCCTGGAAGTTCCCCCGGATGCTGGCCGGCAAACCGAGCTTCTTGGTGGCCTCCTCCACCGCCGTCACCGCTTCCCCCAGCGCCTGGCCGGGCGCCAGGTTGAAGGAGGTCGTGACGGCAGGAAACTGGCCTTGGCGGTTGACCACCAGCGGCCCGGTCGATTCCGTGGCGCGTGTGATGGTGCTGAGCGGCACTTGGCCGCCGCCGGTGCTGCGCAGGTAGACCGATTGCAGGCCGTTGGGGCCTCGGCGGAAATCCGGCAAGACCGAGAGCACCACCCGGTATTGGTTCAGTTCGGTGAAGATGGTGGAAACCTGGCGCTGGCCAAAGGCATCGTAGAGGGCGTCGTCGATGTTCTGGGGGGTGATGCCGAGGCGGGCGGCCGAGTTGCGGTCGATATCCAGGCTGACCCGCAATCCCAGGTCCTGCTGGTCGCTGCTCACATCGCGCAGTTCGGGCCGGGCCTTCATGGCCTCGATGATCCGAGGGGCCAGGATATTCAGTTCATCGGTATTCGGGTCCTCCAGGGTGTACTGGAACTGGGTGCGGCTGACCCTGGCGTCCACGGTCAGGTCCTGCACCGGCTGCATGAAGAGCGTAATGTCGCCGATCTTGGCCAGTTCGGGCTGGAGCCGCCGGATGACCTCGGTGGCGCTGGCGTCCCGTTCTGTCAGCGGTTTCAGGTTGATCTGGATACGCCCGCTGTTGAGGGTGGTATTGACACCGTCGATCCCGATGAACGAGGAGAGACTTTCCACGGCCGGGTCCTTGAGGATCGTTCGCGCCAGTGTTTGCTGGCGTTCGGCCATGGCGCTGAAGGAGATCGACTGGGATGCTTCTGATATCCCCTGGATGGCGCCGGTGTCCTGAACCGGAAAGAACCCTTTGGGCACCACCACATACAGGAGCACCGTCAAGGCCAACGTTCCTACCGCCACCACCAGCGTGGCGGCCTGATGGCGCAGCACCCATTGCAGCGACCTGCCGTAGGCGGCGATGGTCCTGTCGAAAAAACGTTGCGAGGCTTTATAAAACCTGCCCTGGCGTTCCTCGGGCACATGCTTGAGCAGCCGGGAGCACATCATGGGAGTAAGCGTCAGGGACACCACTGCCGAGATCAGAATGGTGACCCCCAGAGTAACGGCGAATTCGCGGAACAGGCGCCCCACCACATCGCCCATGAAGAGCAGTGGGATCAGGACGGCGATCAGCGAGACGGTCAGCGACAGTATGGTGAAACCGATCTGCTGGGACCCCTTGAGGGCCGCCTGGAGCGGCGTTTCCCCCTCTTCCACGTAACGGGTGATGTTCTCGATCATGACGATGGNNCCCCGAAGGTGCCCACCAGCGACAGCGGCACGGCCACGCTGGGGATGGTGGTGGCGGCGAAGTTGCGCAAGAACAGGAAGATGACCAATACCACCAGGACGACGGCCAGCATCATTTCGTGCTGAACGTCGCGCACCGATGCGCGGATGGTGGTGGTGCGGTCGGTCAGCACCGATACCTTGACCGAGGCCGGCAAAGAGGCCTGAAGCTGGGGCAGAAGTTTCTTGATCCGGTCCACGACCTCGATCACGTTGGCCCCCGGCTGGCGCTGGATATTGAGTATTACCGCCGGGCTATTGTTGATCCAGGCAGCCTGGTAGAGGTTCTCGGCATCGTCCACCACATCGGCCACGTCGGACAGCCGCACCGGCGCGCCGTTTTTGTAGGCCACCACCAGCGGCCGGAAGTCCTTGCTGGAGTAGAGCTGATCATTGGCGCCGATGATATAGGCCTGGCGGGGGCCGTCAAAACCGCCCTTGGCCTGGTTGACGTTGGCGGCGGCAATGGCGCTGCGCAGGTCTTCCAGGGTCAGGCTGTAGGAAGCCAGGGCCGTGGGGTTGGCGTGGACCCGTACCGCCGGCCGCTGGCCGCCGCTGATGCTGACCAGTCCAACCCCCGGCAGTTGGGATATCTTCTGGGCCAGACGGGTGTCGGCCAGATCCTCGACCTGGGGGAGTTGCAGGGAATCGGAGGTCAACGCCAGGGTCATGATCGGCGCATCGGCCGGGTTGACCTTGCTGTAGACCGGAGGATTGGGAAGGTCTTTTGGCAGAAAGGTGAAACTGGCGTTGATGGCCGCCTGAACCTCCTGCTCGGCCACGTCCAGGGAGAGTTCGAGGCTGAACTGGAGCGTGATGACCGAGCAGCCGTTGGAACTGGTGGAGGTCATCTGGGTCAGGCCCGGCATCTGGCCGAACTGGCGCTCCAGTGGCGCGGTGATAGAGGTCGCAACCACGTCCGGGCTACCGCCCGGATAAAAGGTGCGCACCTGGATGGTGGGATAATCCACCTGCGGCAGGGCCGCCACCGGCAGTTGCTTGTAGGCCACGGCCCCGGCCAGCAGGATGGCGACCATCAGCAGGGTCGTGGCCACGGGGCGCAATATAAAGAGACGGGAGATATTCATGGGTGTCCTTGATTGAAAAAAAGTCCCCCTTTGTTAAAGGGGGGAACTTTTTTGAGCTTTTTGCCGGCCCTGTCCCTTCTGTTCACCCGGACTCTTCGGGCTTCCGGGAGCAGCCGGGGCCTTGGGACCACCCTGGCCCCGCTTGGGGCCCGCTTCCTTAACCTCCACCTTGCTTCCGTCCCGCAAGCGTTCGGCGCCGTCCACCACCACCACTTCGCCCGTTGCGAGGCCGGAGTTGATGGCGATGTCATCCCCCTGGGTAACGCCGATGACGACCGGGCGTATGGCAACGGTTTTATCGGTCTTCACCAGGTACACGAAGGTGCCCTGGGAACCGCGCTGGATGGCGGAGGCGGGTACGACGACGCTATCATGTATGGTCTCTTCGAGCAGGCGGGCGTTGACGAACTGGTTGGGAAACAACGCATTGTCCTTATTGGGGAAGACCGCCTTGAACTTGACCGTACCGTTGGTCGGGTCGATTTGGTTGTCGATGGTCAGAAGCGTCCCGGTGGCAAGCTTCTGTTTCTGCTCCCGGTCAAAGGCATCCACGCTAAGAGTCGCTCCTGACCTGAACTTGGCGAGCACCTGGGGAAGGCTGTCCTCGGGAACGGGAAATATCACCGTGATGGGCTGGATCTGGGTAATGACCACCAGACCGTTGGTATCGGTGGCATGGATGATATTGCCGGCGTCAACCTGGCGCAAACCCACCCGTCCGCTGGTAGGCGCCGTTATCCTGCTGTAGACCAGTTGCAACTTGGCGCTGTCTATCTGCCCCTTATCGACCTTCACGGTCCCTTCGTACTGGCGCACCAGGGCATCCTGGGTGTCCAACTGCTGTTTGGGGATGGAATCCTGTTCCCACAACACCTTATAACGCTGAAGATCGAGACGGGCATTCCTCAGCAGTTCCTGATCATGGGCCATCTGCCCCTCGGCCTGGGTCAGCAGCACCTGGAACGGCCGCGGGTCGATAAGGGCCAGGAGATCACCGCGACTCACGATCTGCCCCTCACGGAAGCGAACCTCCATGAGTTGCCCGTCAACGCGGGACTTGACGGTGACCGTGTTGAGGGGAGTCACATTGCCGAGCCCCGTGATATAGACCCCCACATCCGCCTTTCCAGCAGCCTGCGCCGTTACCGGCGTGGCCTGGGAAGCAGCCTTTGCCGCCGCCTGTTTGGCGGACCGGGCTGCCTTCGCGCCCTGGTACAGGTACACCCCGACGGCCAAGAGCGCCGCCAACGGCACGATCAGCCACCAGAGCCGGAATCGCGAGGTCGAAGGAGTGACCTTTGATGGTTCATTGCCTGTCTCTTCCTGACGGGATTGTTCGGTCATTGCTGTACCACCTGTGCTTCCGGTTTGTTCAGGCGTGCATGATTGCCTGCTGTATTTAGCGTCACGGTTTCCTCCTGCCCTATATTGCTATTATTATTTGAAATTATATCAAAAAAGCTGCCCCATGCTTTTACTCACAATTAGACGGAGAAGACATCCAAAGGTTACAGCACATTGGGCAATAATGGCGAGACAGCCGAAAACACCCTCGAACTCACGTTGCTCCGCCGATGACAGCTGGAACTTTTTAACATATTTTTCGGGCCATTACACGGTTAAAACATATTCCGGCAGATGTGACGGTTGACATTAGCCCTTTCAGGAGTGAAAATGTCGAGTTAATGGAGGTTACGTGGATACCGTTCTCGTTGAAATAGTAGTCATTGCAATCATGATCGTGCTGAACGGCTTTTTTGCCTGCTCCGAATTTGCCATCATATCCGTTCGCAAAAGCCGTGTCTCCCAACTGGTGGACGAAGGGGATAAACGGGCGCGCCTCATCGAAGTGCTCCAGCAGGACCCCCACCGCCTGCTGGCGGTGGTGCAGGTCGGCGTAACCCTGACCAGCGCCACGGCCTCGACCATGGGCGGCATTATCGCCGTCGATTACCTCCGCCCCTGGCTCCAAAGCCTCGACATCGCCATCCTGGCCCATGCCGCCGAACCGGTGGCGGTCACCGGCATGGTGGTCATGATCTCCTACCTGTTGCTCATCCTGGGTGAGCTGGTACCCAAGGCGATCGGGCTGCAATACGCAGACGCCATCGCCCTGCGGATCGCCCGGCCGATCAGCGAGCTCTCCCGGGTCGCCTCGGTCCTGGTTACCCTCCTGACCGTATCCAGCAAGGCGGTGATGCGGCTCTTGCGCATTCCAGCCAACCGGGAGCCTTTCATCTCCCGCGAAGAGGTGCAGCACATTGTGGCTGAGGGGCACGAGAGCGGTGTTTTCAGCGAGACCGAGCACGAATACATCCGCAATGTCTTCGAGTTCACCCACACCTGCGTCCGCGAGGTGATGGTCCCGCGAACGCGCATGGTGGCCCTCGAACTCACTGCGCCGCGCGAACAGGTGGTCGCCACACTGCTGGAGAACATGTATTCCCGCTATCCGGTCTACCGCGGCAGCATCGAGGAGATTGCCGGGGTGGTGCACGGCAAGGATATCCTCGGGCGGCTCGTGGCGGGCGAACAGCTCGATCTGGTGGCCGTCATGCACCCGCCGGTCTTTGTGCCGGAAGGCAAGAAGGTCAACGAGCTTCTCAAGGAGATGCAGCGCAGCCGCAACCAGATGGTGCTGGTGGTGGACGAGTACGGCGGCCTGAGCGGTCTGGTCACTACCGAGGACCTGATAGAGGAGTTGGTGGGAGAGATCGAGGACGAGCACGATGTTGGGGAGCAGCCCACCATCATGCGCCTGGAGGACGGCAGCCTGATGGTGGATGGCCTGCTTTCGGTCTTCGACCTGGCCGATGCCCTTGAGATCAAGCTGGACGAGGAACTCCCCTTTGAAACCGTGGCCGGCATGATCCTTCAGGAGTTGGGCCGTTTTCCGCTGAAAGGAGAGACCGTCGAATGGCACGGCTACCGCTTCCTCTGTGAAGAGGTGACGCAAACCGCCGTCCTCAAGGTGCGCGTCGCCGCCATTACCCGGGAACCGGCATGATACTTCGATCCTACATCAAACTTTCCGGCATCCTGCTCTTGATCGTCGGCGCCCTCGTCGTCAGCCTGGCCTTCTTTCTGCCCTACCTGCTGGACGTCAACTCCTACCGCGACGAGATCCTCGCCTCCCTGCAAAAATCCCTCAACCGCAAGGTCACGTTCTCCCGCGGCGAGTTTACCTGGCACTTCGGACCTTCCTTTGACTTTGACGGCATCACGGTCAAGGAACCGGACAACAGCGCCGACTTTCTCAAGGCCGACCGCATAACGGTGCGCCTGGCCCTTTTGCCCCTACTGGAAAAACGTGTCGTAGTGCGCGACGTGTCCATGGAGGGCGCCGACATCCGCCTGGTGCGGGGCGTTGACGGAAAATTGAACATCGACGACCTCATGGCGCCGGGCAAAGAAGGCATGCAGGTCCGGTTCCACAAGGTGCAGCTCAGGCACAGCACGCTTAAGTGGCGTGACATGGCCATTCGCAAACAAGGCCTTTCGGCGGTTGCCGCCAATATCAACCTGACCCTGGATAACCTGGCCCGCGGCCACAAGGGGAGCATCAAGCTCGCCTGCGACATGCCGGCCACATCGGGCTCCCCCGCCCAAATCGCGCTGAGCGGCACGGTCAGACTCCCCGATAAGGGACAATCCCTGCTGGAGATGGAACTTAACGGCGATGCGGATATCAAACAGGCCGAAATAGGCCTTTTCTGGCCCTACTACGGCAACTCGATCCCCTTCGCCAATCCGGGCGGCCGCCTGGACGTGACCACCAGCTTCAAGGGCACGCCCCGTGAGTTTGCGGCCAAGGGCAAGATCCGCGTCAGCAACGCCGCCGTGACCTGGCCGGCCATCTTCCACGCCACCGTGGCGCCCCGCTTCCTGCAGGCGGAGTATGACATGAAACTCACCACCACGTTGCTGGATATCAAGACGATCGACCTGAGCACCGGCGGCTTCAGGATCAAGGGGAGCGTCCAAGTCCACGACTATGCCGGCAAAGATCCGCGCATCGTCGCCAAGGCAGCCACCCCGGCCACCTTCCGCTACGAGGATGTCAGGGGCTATGTTCCCTACGGAATCATACCGGCCGACACCAGCGACTATATCGAGAACAAGATAAAGACGGGGATCTTCAAGCTGGATACCGGCGTGCTGGACGGGCGGGTCAGCCAGATCGCCCATATGGAGCGGGGCGACAACTACAATACCCTTCTGATCCGGGGACCGGTGGAAAAGGCGGTCTTGAGCTACGGCCCAAAGGCGCCGGCGTTCAACAACATCAAGGGTGCCCTAGAGTTGAAGGGCAAGGACTTCAACCTGGTCGGCATGACCGGCTCCTTCGGCTCGTCGCCGTTCAAGCTGCAGGGATCGATCACGGAGTACAATACTGGCAAGCAATGCAACTACCCGGTCCGCATGGAGGTCACCCCGCGCGCGCCCGAGGTCGCCTGGCTGGCCAGGATCGCCGGGGCAAACAAGCTCGTTTTCAGCGGCGCCTCCAACCTCGTCCTGACCGGCAGCGGCCACTTTTCGGCCTACCGGCTGGACGGCGAATGGGAGCTGAAACAGGCGGCCTACACCTTTCCCGGCGCTATCCGCAAACCGGCGGGCATGGCGAACCGTCTCGCCTTCAGTTCGATCATCCCGGCGGGCGAGGTCAGGCTGACCAGCCTGACCTACACCCTGCCGCCGCTCGCCGTCTCCGCAACCGCCCTGCTGAAATACGCCGATCAGCCGTATCTCAGCTTCGATCTGCAGACCAACCCGTTCCTGTTGAACGATGCGCTGCCCATCATGCTCATGTGGCAGCAGTACCGGCCGCGCGGGAGGGTCCAGGCGCATATTCTCGGCAGCGGCGATCCCAAAGACTTCTCTGCCATGGATTACTCCGGCAACATTAGCCTGAACGCGTTTTCCTTCCTGCCGGACCCCAAGCTGAAGCCGGTCAGCGGCATCAGCAGCACGATCACCTTTCAGGGCAACAGCCTGGAAACCACCGGCATGAGCGCCCGCTACGGCGATTCGCTCCTCAACCTGCGCGGCCGGGTCAAGAGCCTCAAGAACGCTGAAGCAGAGATCACCCTGGCATCGCCCCAGTTTTTCCTGCGCGACCTCAACCTTGCCCCGGCCAAGGCGGCCAATGCAAGCATCGGCCGCCTGCATGCCGTCCTGGCCATCGGCAAAGGCAGGTATGCGATCAACAAACTGTCCGGGCTCTACAATACGTCCAACTTCAGCATCAGCGGCGATTACACCACGGGTACCGCCCCAACGGCCAACCTGGCGCTCAACTCATCCTACCTCGATCTGGGCGACCTTCTCAAGCTTGCCAAACCTTCCGGACAGGGAGGCGGAGAAGCGCAGTCTCAAGAGGCGCAAGCGCCGTCGCGGCTGAACCTGAGCCTCAAGCTGAACGTCGAAGCGGGAAAATACGAAAAGGTCACCTACTCAAAGCTTAACGCGACGCTGCACCAGGAAAACGGCATTCTCTATGTCCAGGGGCTGGAAGCCGGGCTGTTCGACGGCCGGGTGGCCGCAAAGATGCGGATTGCGCCGGGCAACGGCCAGGAGCGGCGCTATGACCTGAATTTCGGGCTTGAGCGGGTCAATGCGGAACGCCTATTACAGGCGCTGGACGTCGGCAAGGTGGTCACCGGGACCATGAGCCTCTCCGGCGATCTGACCGCCCGGGGGGCTACCTTGGCGGAACTCAAGCGGACGGCGCTCGGCAACGTGAAGCTGAAACTGGAAAAGGGCACCCTGCACAAGTTCAGCGTGCTCTCCAAGATGTTCTCGATCCTCAACGTGTCCCAGCTCCTCAAATTCCAGCTCCCCGACATGGTGTCGAACGGCATGCCCTACAAGGACATTCACGGCAGCTTCGCCTTCAGCGACGGCAGCATGGCGACCCAGAACCTCTTCATCAACAGCGACGCCATGAACATCTCGATCATCGGCACGGCAGACATGGTCAAGGAGGAACTCAACTTCACTATCGGCGTCCAGCCGCTCCAGACCGTGGACAAGATCGTCAACCATATCCCGGTGGTGGGTTGGCTCTTGACCGGCAAGGGCAAATCCGTGGTAACGGCCTATTTCGAGGCCAAGGGCAAATGGTCCGATCCCCGAGTGAGCGCCATTCCGGTCAAGTCCATGGCCAAGGGGGCCTTTAATGTCTTCAAGCGGGTCTTTCAACTGCCGGTGAAGTTGTTTACGGATACGGGAGAGGTACTATTAGGGCAATAACACCGGTTGTTGAAATGATCCGGTACTTCAGTAGAGGGCGTAATTGTCGGGATCGGAGAAGAGTTCGCGGAGCAGCAGATTGTTTAGGTGATGGCCGGTCTTGTTGGCCTCGACCTTGCCGAGGATGCGGTAGCCGCTGGTGTACAGGTCGCCGATCAGGTCGAGGATCTTGTGATTGACCAACTCCTTCTTGTAGCGCAGGCCGTGGGGGTTGACGATGCTGTCCTCCCCGATTGCCACGGCATTGTCCAGGGTCGCCCCTTTTGCCAACCCCGCCTGGCGGATTGCTTCGAGCTCTTCGATGAATCCGAAGGTGCGGGAGTTGATGATCGAAAAGGCGTTCTCCACGTCCGTGACCCGTTTCTTCTGTTTTCCCACCGGCGCCCGGAACTCTATGGACATGGAGATATCCAGGGTATTGAGCGGCTTGACCCGCAGGTATGCGTCGTTGCGGCTCACCTCCACCGGGCGGAGCACCTTCAGATAGACGCCGTTTTCAGGGAACTCGTAGACGCCCGCCTTCCACATCCCCTGGTAGAACTCCCAGGCCGAGCCGTCCATGATGGGCACCTCGGGACCGTCGATGTAGACCAGGCAATTGGTAATGCCGGAGAAATAAAAGGCCGCCATCAGGTGTTCGATAGTGGAGACCGAGGCGCCGTCCCTGGCGATCAGGGTCGAGAGGCGCGTATCGGCCACCATGTCGTAGCGGGCCGGGATCATCCGGCCGTCGATGACAAAGGCGATGCCGAACTCGCGGCGGGGAAGGAACTCCAGGTTGACCGGCTGGCCGCTATGCAGGCCGATCCCGGTGATTTTGAAGATGCGGTTGATGGTTGTCTGGCGCTTGATCATTGACGTAACTTTCTCAGGTTTAACCTAAATTCGGCCGTTTATCTTCTTTTTCAGCGCCTCATGTTCCTCGGCCAGGGCGATGTACTTTCTCTCCAGTTCTCGGATCTGGTCGAAGAGGCATGAGATGGCCGTGGCCTCCGGGTCGGGCAGTTGGCCGTGCTGCAGGTCGGGCCGGGCTTCTTCCTTCTTTTCCTGGGCCATGACCACCCGGCCGGGGATGCCGACCACAGTGGCGTTTTCCGGGACCTCCTTGACCACCACCGAGTTGGAACCGATCTTGGCCCCCTTGCCGACGGTGAACGGCCCCAGCACCTTGGCGCCCGAACCGATTACCACGTTGTCGCCCAGAGTCGGATGGCGCTTGACCTTGTCCCAGGTCACCCCCCCCAGGGTCACGCCGTGGTACAGGGTCACGTTGTCGCCGATCTCGGCCGTTTCCCCGATCACCACCCCCATGCCGTGGTCGATGAAGAACTTGCGGCCGATCTTGGCGCCGGGATGGATCTCGACGCCGGTCAGAAAACGGCCGATGTGGGAGATTAAGCGCCCCAGGAAGAAGAGTTCGTTAATCCAGAACCAGTGGGCGATACGGTAGATCCAGAGGGCGTGCAGGCCGGGATAGCAGAAGATGATCTCCATGATGTTGCGGGCGGCCGGGTCGCGCTCGAAGACGGAATTGATATCCTCTCGGATGCTCTTGAACATGGTGAAACTCCCGTAAAAAACAGTTGGAAATAGTGGTATAGGATTAACATAGCCCGACTAAATCTGTCAATTTTTATCACCGGTTGCGCCATAAACTTAGCTCTCGACAAAGGGCGCGCTTTTTACTAAGATGCGCTCATCGTATTCTGTATACAAAACTATTCCAGATGTGCCCAATCATCTTACCAAAGCCGCATTTCCCGGCAACGAAAGGAGAATCAGCGCATGTCCAACAAACCGTTCGTCTATCAGGAGCCCTTCCCGCTTAGCCATGATGAAACCGCGTACCGCAAGGTCGAGGGAAGCGAAAAGTACGTCGAGTCGGCCGAATTTGCCGGCAAGCCGGTTATCAGGGTCTGTCCCGAGGCGCTCGCCATCCTGGCCAACGAGGCCATGCGGGACGTCTCGTTCCTGCTGCGCCCCGCGCACAACGAGCAGGTGGCCAAGATCCTGAGCGACCCCGATGCCTCCCAGAACGACAAGGGGGTTGCCATGGCGTTCCTGCGCAACGCCGAGATCGCCGCCCAGTTCGATCTTCCGGTCTGCCAGGACACCGGCACCGCCACGATCGTCGCCAAGAAAGGCCAGCAGGTCTGGACCGGCGTCAAGGACGAGGAGTGGCTCTCCAAGGGGATCTACAAGACCTACACAGAAGAGAACCTGCGTTACTCCCAGACCGTGGCCCTGGACATGTACAATGAGGTCAACACCGGCACCAACCTCCCGGCCCAGATCGACATCATGGCCACCGACGGCGACTACTACAAGTTCCTGTTCATAGCCAAGGGGGGCGGATCGGCCAACAAGACCATGCTGTACCAGGAGACCAAGGCCCTGCTCACCCCCGGCAAGCTGGAAAAATACCTGGTGGAAAAGATGAAATACCTGGGCACCGCGGCCTGCCCCCCATACCACATCGCCTTCGTCATCGGCGGCACCAGCGCCGACGCCTGCATGAAGGCCGTCAAGCTGGCAACCGCCAAGGAACTGGACGGCCTCCCCGTCCAAGGCAACGAGCACGGCCAGGCCTTCCGCGACGTGGAACTGGAGGGAAAACTCCTTGAAGCGGCCCAAAAGCTGGGCATAGGCGCCCAGTTCGGCGGCAAGTACTTTGCCCACGACGTGCGCGTCATCCGCCTGCCCCGCCACGGCGCGTCCTGTCCGGTCGGCATGGCGGTCTCCTGCTCGGCCGACCGCAACATAAAGGCAAAGATCACGAAGGACGGCCTTTTCGTGGAGGAGATGGACCGCAACCCCGGCCGCCTGATCCCCGAGCAGTACCGCGGCAAGCACGGGCACGGCGTCAAGATCGACCTGAACAAACCGATGAAGGATATCCTGGCCGAACTGGCCAAGCACCCGGTCTCCACCCCGCTCCTCCTGACCGGCACCATCGTGGTGGGCCGCGACATCGCCCACGCCAAGTTCAAGGAGATCTTGGATAGCGGCAAGCCGCTGCCCGACTACCTGCTGAAGCACCCGATCTACTACGCCGGTCCGGCCAAGACCCCTCCCGGCAAGCCCTCCGGCTCCTTCGGCCCCACCACCGCCGGCCGCATGGACTCCTACGTGGACGAACTCCAGTCCAAGGGCGGTTCGCTGATCATGATCGCCAAGGGGAACCGGTCACAACAGGTCACCGATGCCTGCAAGAAGCATGGCGGCTTCTACCTCGGCTCCATCGGCGGACCGGCCGCGGTCCTGGCCGAGGAGAACATCAAGAAGGTCGAATGCATCGACTTCCCCGAACTGGGAATGGAAGCGGTCTGGAAGATCGAGGTCGAGAACTTCCCGGCGTTTATCCTCGTCGACGACAAGGGGAATGACTTCTTCAAGCAACTCGGACTGTAAGTAAATTAATGAGAGGAAAAAGCCCCCGGTTGCGTTAAGCGGCCGGGGGCTTTTTGCGATCGGATTTAGAATGCTTCCTACAAAGAAAGCCCATACCTTGCGGGCAAGGGGTTCACTTAACGTGTTGAAAATGACGACAGGAGGCCTCCTTATTTACAGAGAGGCCTCCTTCTGTTTTTAGGGTTGGAAGTAGATCACTTCGTCCAAATCGATGGGAGTCTGGGCAAGACCCAAGCGCATTGCTGGGGTCTTCTTGTCTTTGCGGCTCGTCAGACAGTAGTTGCGATAGACGCGCAACAGATCAAGCAGCTTCTGCACCAGGCGCGGGTCATAAGGCTGGTTATCGTACCAGGTTCGCCCGGCGCTGCTCGAGGAGTGAGTCGCACGCTGCAGCGGGGAGAGGCGGGTGCGGACCTGGTTGAAGTAGCTGTCAACGGCGTGGAGGCTAACCTTGAGGTAGAGCCGGGCCAACTGCGGCTTATCTTCATCTTTATCGTAGTTACCGCGGTCGGTGAGATAGCAGACTGCCTTCTCGGGTTCACTCATGTCCGGGAAGGGGTAGTTGAGCCAGCGGTCGTTCCAACTGCCTACCGTCTTCAGCCTCTCCATCTCTTCGAGGATCTTCAGGAGTCGCAACGAGCTCTTTGAGAGGTGTAAGGGTGCTTGGCGTCGAGTCCTTCCCTCTCCTGTCCCGCCTGCTTGACCAGTCGCTGCTTCTGGTGAACGGTCAGGTCTTTGTTGATGCGCACGTAGAATGCTTCACATCGCCCGTCGAGGATCTCCTCCCGATAGGCCGCGAAACAGGCTGCCCGCATCCCGGAATCCTGGTCGAGATAAAAGCGCACCTTCTCCACGTTTCCCAAGAGGCGCCGCAGAAAGAAGAAATGACCGTAGAGGGTGTATTCCTCGTGGACCTGCACCCCCTTCGGTGGCAGGGCCGTATGGGGCTCAGGATCGTCTGTGGCTTCGATCTCCTCGCGACCCAAGCCTTCGACGTAGCGCTCAGCCACGTCGAGCAGCACAGGGCGCCCTCCTCAATCGGGTCGTCCCGGTGCTTGCGCACTCGGGCCATGCGGGCGTGGTCGGTGGCCAGCCAAATGCGGGCGTGTCGCCGAAAGGGCATCGACTTGTCTGGATCGCCGCAGGCCAACGAGTCTGCAGTGACTGCCTCAAAGTCCAAGGAGGAGTCGAAGTTCGTATGCATGCCGAAAACATAACCCGTGTCGGTGTCAACGCTGGCGATTGCCTTCAGGATGACGTTGCGCTTATCGTTGGTGTTTGTCCAGTTGAGGGTGAACTCCTGCCGGTCGCAGGCGATATACAGACGCTTGATAGGCAGATCGGCAAGCTGCCGCTCCCGGTGGGCGACGAAGGCGTGGGCCTGCGCGTGCAAAAAGTTAATCTTGCGGTAGAGGGTCCCCGGAGCGATCTCGACCTTGCTCGCAGATCCGCTTGAAAACGGACTTGTTAACCAAGTGTTTATAAATCCTCTTGTTCTTGTGGGTGTCGCGCTGCCTTGCGGTGGGCTTTTCGTTTATGCTGAAGGTACGGCGGCAGAGCTTACAGCGGTAGCGGCGGGCGCCGGCAGCGCTCTGCCCGAAGCGGTGGTAGTCCTTCGGATGGACGCTTACGTCGCGACCGTGGTTCGGGCACTCCGGCGCTGAGCAGGAATGTGAAGGCGCCGGCCGCTCCTGTAGGTAAGCGAGCAGGCGATCTCTCTCTTCGACAACTCCTTGATTGCTCTTAAGGACCGAGTACTGCTCGCAGGCCTTACAAATAAGCCGAGTGCGGTAGCCGTCCTTGCTCGCCAGGATGTAGCCGTCGTTGGGTCGTTCGCGAGCCCCGGGACCGCGAGGCTGTTTGTCAGGGCTCGCTGGCTTGCCAAAGTGCCCACATTCCACATTCTTGCAGAAGTTGACCTGGATGCCCTCGAAGGGCGGCGGAACCCTCGAATTCTTGCCGGAAAAATCTCCAGACATAGCAAATCCCCCTAACCCATTAAAAAGGTTAGGGGGATTGTACAGGATGCTGCACTTTTTTCAACACGTTAAGTGAACCCCTTGGTAATAATGCCGGGGGGCTTTGTTGCATCAGGTGCAGACTGATCTCAACGGCTGGCGAGGGCGGCGGCGAAAAACTCCCTCAGATCGCACGTCAACCGGCCGCGAGAGGCGCTGTCCAGATACATCATGTGCCCAGCCCGGTACCGGCGAATAGTGATATTCATCCTGAGTTCCGGAGAAAGCTTGAGATGATTCAGGGTATAATCGGCGGCGGCATGGGGAGTCGCCAGGTCGAATAGGCCGGAGGCGACAAAGACCTTCATATAGGGGTTCTTTACCATGGCATTCCGGAGGTTCTCGCTGGTGTCGGCATAGGAGTTTTTCGCCTCCCAGTCCCAGCGACCGATTCCCCCCCCGAGAACAAAATATTCCTGATCGGTGTCGTAGCGGAGCTCGGAGCGGACATAGTCGTTGAAAACCGACGTGAAGGGGGGGCGGATGGCCGCAACCGCCGGATCAAAACCGGAGTGCGCCGCCGGCTCCGGATTTGCGGCGACAAACCGGCTGTCGAGGGTGCCGACCAGTTCCCGCCGCTCCCGAAGCAGCTTTCGGGAAAAGCTCCTGTTGTCGATACGGAGGTTGTACCGCTCGATGTCGCTTTTGTCCAGCCCGGTGAAACGGGCCAGCTTCTCCGCCACCCGAGAACGCTCTTCCGGCGTCAGGCGATCTCCCCTGTTAAGCGCCGTCATATATTCAGTGTCGGTCCACCCTTCCGCCGCCGCAAGGGTCCGGTCGAGATCGGCCTGGTACTCCGGGGCCAGCTTGTGATGGTACCACGCCGTGGCCGTGTAGCTCGGCAGGAAGAGCTGGTACGGGAGGTCATTCCCCTGATCGAAGGACATCGTCTGGAAGTTCAGAATGGAGGATACGAGAATCATCCCGTTCAGAGCGATGCCGTGCTCTATCAGATGCTCCGACAATCCGGCGACCCGGAACGTCCCATAGCTCTCTCCCGCCAGAAAGAGCGGCGACTGCCAGCGGCCGTAACTGGTGAGATAGAGCCGGACAAATCTTCCCAAAGAATCAATATCCCCCCGCACCGAGGCAAATTTCTGGGCAAGATCCGGTTTGGCGGCCCGGCTGTAGCCGGTGCCGACCGGATCGACGAATACGAGGTCAGTCTGGTCCAGCCAGGTGTCCTCATTATCCACCAGCCGAAAGGGTGGCGGCGGCATCCTGCCGTCATCCAGCATCTGCACCCGGCGGGGACCGGCGGCGCCCAGGTGGAGCCAGACGGAAGCCGCACCGGGGCCGCCATTGAAGGCGAACAGCAGGGGGCGGCGGGGGGAGGAGGTCGGCTTGTCAAGCGTATAGGCGATGAAGAAGATCCGGGCCTCGGTCTCGCCGGCATCATTCTGCACCGGCAGCTGACCCGCGGTAACCGTATAGTGAAGCTCCCTGCCGCCGACAAAAACGGTATGCCGGGTTACCGACGTGCCGGAGTCTGCTGTTCCGCACTTCTCCTTCTCCGCCTGTCCGGTGATACCGCCGGCCGTGGCCACGGCGGCGGCTTTTTCCGCCGGTGCCTCCTCTGCCGGGGCAGAAGTTCCGGTCAACAGTGCCATGGCCAGCAGGAACGTACCGATCATACCGGTTACCTCACGAATCCATTTCCGCATGCAATCTAGCGACATGCCATCGCCTCCTCCCTGATGTCGGCCAGAAGCGCCTCGATATCCTCGTCGCGGGTCTCCCACGAGCACATGAAGCGTGCGCCGCCGGAACCGATAAAGGTATAGAAGTGCCAGCCCCGCCGGCGCAGTCCCTCGATCATGGCTTGAGGGAGGTCGAGAAAGACGGAGTTGGCCTGGCAGGGATACTTGACCCGAACCCCCGCCACTCCGGCCGCCGCCTCGCTGATGGTCCGGGCGCACCGGTTGGCGTGCGCGGCATGGCGGAGCCAGGCGCCATCCGCCAGCATGCCGTCCCAGGGTGCGGCAAGGAAGCGCATCTTTGCCGCCAGCTGCCCCGCCTGTTTGCAGCGGTAATCGAATTCGGCGGCAAGTTTCCGGTCAAAGAAGATAACTGCTTCACCAAGCGCCATGCCGTTCTTTGCGCCGCCGAAACAGAGGACATCCACCCCCGCCTGCCAGGTAATCTCCCTGGGGGGGACATTGAGCGAGGCGACGGCGTTGGCGAACCGGGATCCATCCATATGGAAGCGTAAGCCCAGCCGCCGCGCCAGTTCCCCGACAGCCAGCAGTTCATCGACGGAATAGACAGTGCCGAGTTCGGTCGTCTGGGTTACGCTTAACACGCGTGGTTTCGGGTAGTGGATGTCGGAGCGTTTCCGGACAAGGTGCTCGACCGCCTCCAGGTTAATCTTGCCGTCGTCGCCGGAGGCCAGAAGCACCTTGGTGCCGTTGGAGAAGAATTCCGGAGCGCCGCACTCATCGGTCTCAAGGTGGGACATCTCATGACAGATAATGCTGTGGTAGGAGCGGCAGAGCGAGGCAAGAGCGAGAGAGTTGGCAGCGGTGCCGGTGAATACAAAGAACACCTCGCAGTCGGTTTCGAAGATCTCCCGCAACCGTCCGCACGCCCGGCCGGTCCAGGGGTCATCACCATAGGAAGAGGCATATCCGGAATTGGCCGTCGCCAGCGCCTGCCATGCTTCGGGGCAGACTCCGGCATAATTGTCGCTCGCAAACTGGTTTCGGTGGGGAGGGGTTTCCATGGCGCAGCCTCCATTATCTGCCGGATCAGGGTCATCAATCCGTCCTTCGGGAGCCATCCCGGTTCAATGCTCCCGGAAACCGAGAACTACCAGAATACAGCTTCCATCGGCAATGACATTGATTCCCTTTTCACGGCACAAATCTATTGCCCGTTGGCTTTCCGCCCCCGGCTGCATCCAGATATTTTTGATCCCTTTTGCGGCAGCCTCCGCCACTACCTGCTCGGTGACCGACGGAGGAGTTATCACGGAGATGCTCTCCACTTCAGGAGGAAGTTCCGCAACCGACGCGACACAGGGAATCCCTTCGATCTTCTCCTCCTTCGGATTGACCGGCACCGCCAGGCGACCATTCATCAGATAGCAGCGGAGCACCCGGTTGCCGTACTTGCTCCGGTCGGCGGAGGCGCCGACAACACCGAACACTCCCGCTTGCAAAAACTCCTCGATCGCTTTCGTCATGATGACCTCCCCGTCGGTAGTGGGACTGCATTGTCCAACTCCAACAGTACCAGCATTGGCAGTTATTACAAGGAGCCGCCTGTCGCTTGAAGCGGCCGTCCCTACCTGATCACTTGCGCGGTTCATATTCCTGATAAAGCTTTCTCAGGGCAAAAACATACCGGAATCCCCGAGAAATCACTACCCCAAGCTCTCTGAACGGGATCTTGACCTTGTTGAGCCTTAAAGGGTTGGAACGGAAAGCGATGCCGTACAGGTCGCTAAAATGCTGGTAGAAGCGCCGGATGGGGAGCTTTGTCGGCAGAATGGTATGCATGCAGTCGTAATAATCGTAGGGGTCCTTGATGAAATCGTTTTTGTGTTTCTGCCAGAGTTCTGTGCCGGGTGACGGCGAAAAGACCGTAAAGGTAACCTCCGCCGGGCAGACTTTCTTCACTTCAACTTTCAGGGCGGCAAAATCAGCCTCGTCAAAATCCGGGTCGAGCATGAAACTGGCATGCAGGGTAATCCCCAGTTCCTTAAGGATCGCCACGGCCTTTTGATTGGTCTCCACCGTAGTCCGCTTGTTCAGCTTCTCCAGCCTTTCGCCGGTCATTGCCTCCAGTCCGACGTAGACCATGCTCAACCCCGCCTCTTTCCAGAGCTTGAACACCTCGGGATGCCGGACAATTGAATCGCTCCGCGCCCAGCTGACATATTTTTTCTTTACCCCCCGCTCAATGAGCAGATTGGCGATGCTGGTCATCCGCTCGTTATTGATAAAGTTTTCGTCATCCACGAAGTAGATGTGCTCTTCCGGCAGATTCGCGATTTCATCAACCACATCTTCCGGAGAGCGCTGGAGGTACTGCCCCCGCATGATATGATGGACGACACAGAACGAGCAACTGAACGGGCAGCCGTAGGAGGTGCGGATGGTTGCCGTACGGGGAAAGATGGTCGGCAGCCGTTTCTGGTCGCTGGCGGTCCAGACAATGAAGTAGCGGGAACGATCGACCAGATCCCTTCTGGGACGGGGGATATCGGCAATATCAGGATATTTCGGAGGAGGTTCCGCAGCCCTTATGGCAAACTCCGGATCATCGGGAGAGAGCACTGCATCGCCGAAAAACAGTGTATCCCCTTTCTTGAAACGGAGGACAATTTCCCGGAAGGCGGTCCCGCCCTCCCCGCGGACGATAATATCGATGCTGCTGTTCCGATAATCCTCCGGGATAACGGTCGCATGGATACCCCCCACCACATTGACGACGTCGGGATGATGCTTTTTGGCGAACCCGGCCAGCTCTTTTACCAGCGAAGCCTGGCTGCTGAACCCGGTATAGCCGACGATATCCGGCTTCATTGTCACCAGCTTTTTCCTGAAAGCTTCGAACGGCTCTGCTTCGAAGCTCAGATCGATGATCTCCACTTCATCTTCGGGCGGAACGCCTCCGGCGACGATTTCCAGCTCCAACGGTTCCAGATGGAGGAAATAATCCATCAGGAACTTGGAAAGTGCAAGTGGCGGGTGGGGTTTTACCAGTAGAACGCGCATATAAAATCTCCCGTAAAGTCTAATAAACCAAGGTATTAAGGCTAAAGGATGGAGGTTGCCAGCCGAAGAATTCCCTGCACTCGTTCATAATTCTTACTTCACAATTCATAATTGTCTTTTTATTTTACCGCTTGCCGTTTTCGGCAGAGCGCTCACAAATTCGAAGAATTTAGGCACCTTGTACTGCGCCAGACGCTGATAGCAGAAGCGACGAAGATCATCGGCGATGTCATCAACGGCCGCACCGGTCTGCAGGACAACCTTTGCAGTCGGCAACTGGCCATACTGCTCGTGGGGAACTCCGTAAACCTGGGACTCTGCCACCAGCGGGTGGCGGTTGAGCACTGCTTCAACTTCCTGGGCAAAAACCTTCATCCCAACGAAATTGATCACTTCACTGTTCCTGCCGACGATAAAGAGAAAGCCGTCTTCGTCAATTTTCCCCAGATCGCCGGTCCTGAACCAGCCGTCGATGAGAAGAGACTCTCTACCCATCCAGGGGGAAAAATAGGCGTCAAGCATCCCCTTCCCCTTGATGCTGATCTCGCCAACCCCCTCCAGGCCCTGGTTATCAAGCCTGACTTCAAAACCGGGGAGCGGCCTGCCGACCGAGCTGCGCTTGGCGGCCCCTCCGTCAAGCCGGATGAACGGCAAACCTACTTCGATTATGCCATACGCCTCGGCCAGCTCAAATCCGAATCTGGCGGAAAATTCTTCCGCCACCTGTTCGGGAAGCTTCGTCGTTGTCGAAACGGCCAGACGGATCCGTGAGAGGGCATC
This sequence comes from Geobacter sp., assembly GCA_003151775.1. GTDB lineage: Bacteria > Desulfobacterota > Desulfuromonadia > Geobacterales > Pseudopelobacteraceae > Oryzomonas. Next base: position 22,322 of record PLYK01000122.1, read on the forward strand.
CCTCTGAAGCAGGTCGGTGCGCGCCAGCAGACTATAGTAAAAAGGAGACCCGTAGATGAATGTCCCTTGATGCCTGGTAATCCCTTCGATGAGCGAATTCGGATAGCGCCGTCCGCACAGTACGATAGTCGCACCCCTACGGAGGAACAGAATTATCGTAACAACAAAGTGATAGCTCATGGAGAGCACCCAGAGAACCACATCATCGGAGGTAATCCTGAGTCCCCGGTCCGCGGCATCGGTCCGCTCGACGATCGCTTCGTGGGAGAGCACGACCCCTTTGCTCATCCCGGTAGTTCCGGAACTGAACCGGATGAACGCGGGATTGACCCGGCAATAGCCGTCGCAGGGCTGCGCCTTTACCATCCTCTTCACAATGCTGAAACTTTTCTCCTGAAAACCGGGTGTCGTCAGTTCTTCGCCATCGTCACCACGATAGAGCCCTCTTTCCGCAACCATGAAGTCAACATCAATCCTGTCAATCACCGTATCAATCTCTTCCGCCGTCTGATCGGTGGAGATCGGCACGATTACAGCGGACAGGGAGAGTATCGCCAGGCTCGCGACAATATAGTCGATACTGTCGTCACAGAGAAGACCGACACGATGAAGTCTTTCGACACCCTTGCTCCGGAGCGTGTCCGCAACCTGTTCCGCGGCGAGGATCAGCCGGCTGTAGCTTATACGTCGCTGTTCATCAATCACGGCAGTCCGGATACCCAGGTGTGCCGTCTCCTTCTTTATCATCTCGAATATGTTCATGCTTTCTCGTATGCCCGTCAGCTTTTTTTATTCAATTGCCGAAGCCGTCAGCTGCTCAGGATAGTTCCCCTTCAAAACCCGATACGCAGCTGCCAGCCCCGCCTGTTCACCAAGAGCCATGCAGGTGCCCATAACACGCGTGGAACCGAGCGCGTCGCGGGTAACGGAGATACAACGACCTGCCGTCAGCAGGTTGCCGTATCCTTTCACCATGAGACATCTGAAGGGTATTTCGTAGTAATCGCCCCGCGGAACGTACGCATAGACCGTTCCTTTTGTCCGGTCCCAGAGTTCAATCGGCCAGGCATTTTTCACCACGCCGTCGGGAAACTTCCGCGCGGAGAGGATATCGTCCCGGGTGAGGGTGTAGTCGCCGGAAACCCTCCCCCCTTCACGATCGAGAACCTTGAGCGATGAGCCGGCAATCACTCCGTCCCTGAAAGCGGGGATCTCTTCGGCAAGGCAGGCGAGCATGGCGACGGCATCCCGTTGCGCCCGCTCATCCCGCCCGGAACCCGCTTCACCANNTCGCCGGGGGTGAAGGTCGTGAATCTTAACAGCGGCGGGAGCTTTTGCTCGTTCACCGCCCGGGCAAGCCGGTAGGGGACCTCGATCGGGAGCCCATCTCCCCGGTTTTTCAGCCCCTTGATCCGGACGACATACCCCGCCAGCTGCCGTTCTCCGGGTGGGGGGAGCTCCACCTCCGCGCCCGCCATGGCGGCAATCGTTCCATTGCCTGAACAGTCGATAACCATGGCTGCCGATATCGACAGTTCTTTCTCGGGACCGGCAGCGGTAATGGAGCTTAGTTCACCTGATCGGGTCTCCACCGCAACAGCGGTGCAGTTCCGCAAGAGTTCCAGCCTGCCTTCGGCCCCGCAGAGAGAAGCAAGGATGACATCGAGCTCGTCCCTCCTGTAGGGGAGGAGATAGACCCGTCCGAATTTCCGTATCGTTCTCCCCGGAGACGCCTGCAGCAGATGACGGGCGATTTCCCGCGCCAAACCTTCGTTCAGGGTAGCTGCCGGGGCGGCCGCGCCGTTCAGGTAAAGACCGCAGACATACTGAAACATCCCGGCATAGCCGGTCCCGCCCAGATAGGGCTCCTTCTCCACCAGCAGCGTACGGGCGCCGCTCCGTGCGGCGGNNAGATGACCAGGACATCACAAAAGAACCGTCTCACGGGGAAACTGCTCCGAAGTTTTCCCAAATCCCCGCGGCGAGCCGCTCCAGATCTTCATCCGTGAAGAGGCCGTCCAGGTAGGAAATGACCAGGTTCAGCCGGTCATCGCAGGTATTACTGAAAAAGCCCAGTCCCGGCGGCGTCGGAACGCGGGGCATGTGAAAGATGTTCCCGATATCAGCGCCCATAAACTCACGGGACCGATAGGAACTTTTGCCCAGGTGGGAAAAGACAAACGTCGCCATTTTTCCCTTCAACGGGAGATGAATCAGCTTCCCTAAGAGCCCCAGCGGCGCGATGCGGGTCAAAAGGCTCGCCTCGGCCAGATCCCTGGGGAAGCCCGATTTTACCTGGTCGTACATCTGCTGTTTGAACGCGGTCACCAGCTCCGGCATGGCCATCCCCTCGGTTACCGGAATCTGGTAAAACAGATAGGAGACATGATTGAAAAACATCTCCTCCATCGGGGACTTCCCCGTCCTGAGATCGGTGGTAACCGGGATCAGATAACTCGACCCGTCTCCGAGCCGCGCCCCGAAGAGATCATGCATGGTCCTTGTAATCGCCGCCAGGAAAAACGGGGATTCCATCAGATAACCCGCTTCCCGGTAGGCCCGATCGTAAATGGCGGCCGTCTCGTCCCGGTCGAAGGAGAGCAGCCGGAAGCGGAACCCCTTGTCCCGACCCGCCTGCACGGGAAGTGCCCGGGGGGTGGATCGTGAGAGGGCAATGATTCTCCG
>PLYK01000106.1 GCA_003151775.1 Geobacter sp.
GCTTCTCCATCTCGGGGCAGTGTTTTTTCTCCTCCTACCTGGGTGGGCACAGCGGCAACCGCGGACGTTGCGCCCAGCCCTGCCGCCGCTTGTACAGCCATCGCGGGAAAGAAGGGCATTACTTTTCCACCAGCGACCTGTCGGCGATCGACCTGCTGCCGGAACTGGCCCGGGCCGGGGTGAAGTCGCTCAAGATTGAAGGGCGCATGAGATCGGCCGAGTACGTGGCCAGCGTGGTCGAGGCCTACCGCCTGGTCCTGGATGCGCCGGAACGCTCGCGCGAGGAGGCGTTGGGGAGTGCCAAGGAGCTCCTGAAATACTCCTTCGGCCGCATCCCGACCAAGGGCTTTCTGGCCTCCCGGCAGCCGGACGACATCGCTAACCCCTGGCAGAAAGGGGGCACCGGACGTTTCGTCGGCCACATAAAGGCCGTCAAGGGCACCCGCCTGACCTTTGAGAGCCGCGACGCCCTGTCCGTGGGGGACCGGCTGCGGGCCCAGCCCATGAGCGATATGGCCGGCCAGGCTTGGACCGTGCGCGAGCTGTTCGTAGGCCGCAAAAAGGTGATGGAGGCTCACGCGGGCAGTGTCGTGGAGGTGGAAACCCCCTTCCGCTTCAGTGCCGGGGATGCGGTCTACAAGGTCTCGTCCCGCGAGGCCTTCACCTTGAGCGAGAACGCCTGCCTGCGACGGCTGGAGTCGGTGCAGCGGGATAAGCTGCCGTGCAGACTGCGAGTCGCCTTGCATGACGGTGTCATGCGGATCGACGCCGAGGCCGGCGGGTCGCGCCACCCTTTCCAGTTTACCCTTGGCCCGTTGGAACAGGCCCGCAGCGGCGACATGCAGGCGGTGCTCCAAGGGCAGTTCGCCAAGACCGGCGAGACTCCTTTCCGCCTTGATTCGCTGGAAGCGCCCGGTTTCCCCGCGGTGCTGATACCCTCCGCCACCTTCAAGGAGGTGCGGCGGCAGTTCTACCAGCAGTTGGACGAGGCGCTTTCCGCGGGCTTCCGGGAGCGGATCGCCGCGGCCCGGGCGGCGGCCCTGCGTGATGTGGCGGCGTTTCGCGCCGGCCCCCTGCCTGCCTGCCCCCGAGAGACCCTGGCAGTGGTCATGGACCAGCCCCGCGACTGGCGCTTCCCGCTGCAAAGCGGTGCCGATGCTACCATCCTGCCGCTCTCCAGGGCGGCCATCCATCAGCTCCCCGGGGCGCTCCCCCGCATGCGCGGTTTTGAGGAGCGCGTGATCTGGCGACTCCCTTTCATGATCTTTGACCGGGACATGCCCCTGTACGGCGACACCCTGCGCCAGTTGCACCAGGCCGGATTCCGGCGCTTCGAGGCGGCGAACCTCTCCCATTTTTACCTGCTGAAAGGGCTGGCGGACGTACGCATCTCCACCTGGCACCGCTGCTTTTCCCTCAACAGCCAGGCCCTGGCCGCCTGGCATGAGTTGGGGGCTCACGCCTGCACGCTCTACATCGAGGATGACGCCGCCAATCTGGCGGAACTGTTGGCTGCACAGATCGACGTTGAGCGCAGGGTGATCGCCTATGCGCCGCTTCCGGTCATGACCACCAAGATCCGTCTCAAGGACGTGCACAGCAACATTCCGCTACACTCGGACCGGGGAGAAGCGTATAGTGTCACCAGCCGGGACGGCCTCCAGACCATCTCCGCCGCCACCCCCTTTTCCCTGACCGCCCGCCACGGCGAACTGCGCCGCGCAGGGTGCGGCTCCTACTTGATCGATCTGCGCCAGGCGCCCCGCGAGAGCTGGAATGAGATCCTGGCGGCCTTCAAGGGGGGACGCGAGATCCCCGGCACGACGGAGTTCAATTACGCTGCGGAACTGGTGTGATTTCGATGAGGTTCCTTGCCTCCTCAGCGCTTTTCCTGTTGCTCGTTGCCGATGCCCATGCGGGTGATTTCATCGAAGGGATGGTGCGGGCGGTCTACGACGGCGATACGGTGTTGCTGGCCACCCGTGAGGATAGCCGGCTCAAGGTGCACCTGTACGGCATCGATGCCCCTGAGACCGCCAAGCCGGACAGCCCCGGACAGCCCTTCGGGGAGATCGCCCGGCGGATCTTGATGTACAAGATCATGGGACGCCAGGTTTCAGTGGAGTTCATGGATATCGACCGGTACCGCCGCACGGTGGCGGTCATCCGTTATGCCGGCAGGGACATCAGCCGCGAGATGGTTGCCGAGGGGATGGCCTGGGCCGACCGCCAGTACCTGCAGGGGCCGTACGCCTCGGAGTATATCGGCGCGGAGGAGGTGGCCCGTGCCAGGCACAAAGGGCTCTGGCGGGACGATAATCCGATGCCCCCCTGGGAGTTCCGCCGTGCCCAGGAGCTCGGCGGCAAGCGCCGCGGACGTCGTTAGTGTCTCTAGTACATGGCCTCCAGCACCTTGATGTGAATCCTGCCGATAATGGCGATGATCGGCGCCATGTCCTCCGGCAGGTGCCCTTCCAGCAGTTTCAGGTGGGTCGGGTCGGCCGGCACCTGGTCATAGGTCGGATCAATGGCCACCCAGCGCCCGTCCAGCAGGCTCTCGGCCCAACTATGGTAGAGAAAACCTTTGCCGTCCAGATAGACCAGGCCCGACACGAAACGGGTCGGGATGCCGGCCGCCCGGGCCAGGGCCGTGTAGAGGCGGGCATGGGTCTGGCAATTGCCGTTACGGGACTTAAAGCTGGCAACGGCGCCCCCGCCGTCCTCCACCGTGTCGCGCAGCCAGTCGGACGTCCATGAAGCCAAGGCTTTGGCGATCTCCTCCGCCCCTTTCCTGCCGGCCGCAAGCTCCTTGGCCTTGGCCACGATCTCCGGAGCATCGGATTCGATCTTTTCGGCCGGTTTCAGGTAATCTTCCCGGGTGGCAGCCGCTTTGGTCTTTTCCGCTTGCTCCGGAACGGCCCGGCCGGTTTTGACGGCAATCTTCCCTTCACCGCTTTTCTCAACCGTCTGGCCCCCCTCCTGCAGAAGCGGCAGACTATCGTTCCAGCCGCTGATTTCCACGCTGAGACCGGTCAATTTTTTGGAGTTATAGATGGGTGGTTCGGCCCGCACCAGGCTGAAATCATAGATCAGATCCTTCTTGGCCAGCGCCACATCCCCCACAAACGAACCGAGCTGTTTGGGATTTTCGGCCCTGGTGATCACCAACCCCTCGCGCACCGACTCCAGGAGGGTGTTCCCCTTGTCGTCCACCCAGATGTCGTTGTTGACGTAAGGGTACAGGTTGTTGCGCAGCTTGAGGGCCGGCTGGGAATCAGGGGTATTGTCCGCCCCCAAGACGCTGACCTTCACCTCCTTGACCTTGACCTCTTCCGGGTCAAAGGTCAGGATGGTGTAGGTTTTGCCGGGGGTGGCGTCGCGCATCAGGGGATAGAGGTTGAGCGCCGGCCCGGGATAGACCTCCCCTTTGTATTTGAGCTGTTTCTCCGTTGTTCTGCCGTTGGTCACGCTCTTGATGCGGATGATGTTGTTTGCGACCTTGCCGGAGAGGCGGGAGGCGGTACCGTTTATGTTCTGCTCCACCTCGAAGGAGCGCAGGGCGAGGTCCTTTCCCACCATGTAGGTTTCGCGCATTGCCGCTTCCTTGGAAAATCCCATGACTTTCATGCGCACGCTGCCGTCACCCTCCATCCGGTAGCCGTCGGGGGCTTCCGAGATCGCCTGGCGATAGAAACCGACCCGTTCCTTGTCCAAGTAGATACCGAACCAGCGTTCCGAAAGAGGCGGTTTGTCCAGTTTTTTGTATTGAGCGGCCGCGGCCGGGAATACGGCGGCCATGGTGAGGATTATGGCAATGAGTGTACGTAGAACAATTCTCATGAATACTCCTTTTTTCGAGAAGGGGTGCGGCGGATGGCGCCGTCGGCTGTGCCTGTGCCGGGCTCAGGGAAGACGAATAGGTCATTCGGTGGAGATGGGGGTATTCTCGGCTTCCGGATGCGGTTCGGCGTTCTTCAGGCGGCATTGATCCGTTACGGTGTCGTTTTCTTTTTCGCCATTGTCCTGGCGCACCAGCGTAGATGCGTAGGCCAAAAGACCGTCCCTGCCCGCGGGGGTCAGTCTTCGGTATTCGGCAATCAGCCTCTGTTCATCGAGGGTGAGATCCATATCCTTTTCTCCTTCTTATCCTATACAGGCTTGATGTCCGGGATGCCGCGGTATGGCGTATCAATGTCGGCAGACTGCTCAGGGGGTGTTGGTGAGATACTCCACCCGGTTCCTGCCATTGGCCTTGGCCCGGTAGAGGGCGTCATCGGCCATCTTGATGAAGTTGTCAACCGTCGAGCCGCCAGGCGCCGGCATCGTAGCGATGCCCATGCTGACGGTGATTGCGAGGGAAGCCAGCGCGCCGCTGAACTTGGTCCCCTGGATCGACTGGCGAACCCGTTCGGCAACGAACATCGCCTCCTTGAGCGCCGCGTCCGGCAAGAGGGCGACGAACTCTTCGCCGCCGTAGCGGGCGGCGATGTCGTAGCTGCGGAGTTCTTTCTGGAGCTGTAGCGCCACCTTGTTCAGCACGACATCGCCCTGCAGGTGGCCGTAGGTGTCGTTGACCATTTTGAAATGGTCGATGTCGAGGATGATCAGGGAGAGGTTGCCCCCCTTGCGGAGGTTGCGCTGGAATTCCTTTTCCAGGGCATCCATCAGGTAGCGGCGATTGAAGAGGCCGGTCAGATGGTCGGTGTTGGACAGCTCCAGCAAAAGTTCGTTGGATCGCTTGAGATCGTCCTGCAGGTGCTTAATCTTGAGATGGATCTTGACCCGCGCCACCAATTCCTCGGGGTCGAAAGGTTTGGTGATGAAGTCGCTGGCGCCCTGTTCGAGCCCCTTGATCTTCAGTTCCCGGTCGTTCATCCCGGTCAGGATGATTACCGGCACATCCTGCAGGTCGGGGCGCGCCTTGATCATGTTCAGAAACTTGAAACCGTCGATGCGGGGCATCTCCAGGTCGCAGAGTATGACGTCCACCGAGGCTGAGAGCAGCTTCTTGAACCCCTCCAGCCCGTCGTCGGCCTCGTGGTAGCGGTCGAAAAGTTCATACGACTCCAGCGTATGGATGATGCGCTCCCGGACGGTATCCGAATCGTCTATGATTAAAACGCTGTTGGACATGCGGATAAATTTACCCCAATTCGCCTGCAAACACAATTTTTAAAAATTGGGCAAGGATGGCCGCGGTCAAGCCCCAGATGTCATCCCCGCGGAAGTCGTAGTGGCGCACCATGAAAGGCTGTCCCTGCCACTGGCGCGGCTCGATGCGCAGGATCGCGGGATCGAGGAAGTGGGCGACCGGCGCTTCGATGATGCGTTCGATCTCGTCAGGGTTGACGGCGTAGGGGTAATCACCCGGTATGAGGCCTACGAGTGGGGTTACCAGGTAATGATGAATGGAGTAGAAATCGTCCAGGAGCCCCAGAATCTCCACGTGCCTGGGATGGATGCCGACCTCTTCCCAGGTTTCGCGCAGGGCGCCCTGTTCCGGTTCCTCTTCCGGGTTGAGGACGCCGCCGGGAAAAGATATTTCCCCGCTGTGGTGCAGCAGATGGTTGGTCCGTTTGGTGAAGAGCAGGTGGTATTCGCCGTTTTTCAGGAAGAGCGGCAACAGCACCGCGGCAGGCACCGGACCAGCCTCCATGGTACTGCGGCTGCGGGCCGCCAGGGCCGTACGGGTGCGCTCCGGCAGGTCCACTAGAGTAGTGGCTCCCTGGTCAGGCGCTTCATCTCGGCAATGGTTGCGGCGTAGTCCGGGCTGCCGAACACGGCGCTGCCGGCCACGAAGACATCCGCGCCGGCATGGGCGATGCGGGCGATATTGGAGGCCTTGACGCCGCCGTCCACCTCAAGTTCCGCCTCGCCGCCGCGCCTGTCGAGCATGGCGCGCAGGGCCTGGATCTTGGGCAGGCATGCCTCGATGAAGCTTTGGCCGCCGAAACCGGGGTTGACGGTCATCAGCAGCACCAGATCCAGGTCGGCAATTACATAATCCAGAACGTTGAGCGGCGTGGCCGGATTGAGGGAGACGCCGGCCTTTTTCCCCAGCGATTTGATCAACTGCACGGTGCGGTGCAGGTGGTGGACCGCCTCGGCATGCATCACGATGATGTCGGCGCCGGCCGCAGCGAAGTCGGGGATGTAGCGGTCAGGGTCTTCGATCATCAGGTGTACGTCCAGCGGCAGGCTGGTAGCCCTCCGGGCTGCCTCGACAATCAGCGGGCCGATGGTGATGTTGGGGACAAAGTGGCCGTCCATGACGTCGATATGGATGTAATCGGCGCCGGCAGCCTCCACGGCGCGGATCTCATCGCCAAGACGGGAAAAGTCGGCCGAGAGGATCGAGGGGGCGATTTTTTTCATGTGTTGTTAAACCTCAGATGTGTTTTATGATTATACCTTTCGCAGCCGGGCCGCGAAGAAACCGTCCATGCCGTGGCGGTGGGGCCATGCGCGGAACTGCCCCCCGGTTGTGAAAAGTTCGCGGTGGTCCGGAAAAAGTCCGTTCAGGTCTTCTAGCACATAATCGGGGTGGCGCGAAAGAAAATCCTGCACCACCAGTTCGTTCTCATCCCGGGAGGTCGAGCAGGTGGAGTATACGAGAATACCGCCCTTTTTCAGCATGGTCGCTGCACTGGCGCACATGGCCTTCTGGGCGGTGGCAAGCCGCAGGATATCGTCCGGCGTGAGTCGCCACTTTGCCTCCGGGTTGCGGCGGATGACCCCCAGACCGGAACAGGGCGCGTCCAGAAGGATCCGGTCGAAGTCCCCAGCAGGAAGCGTCTCGGGCAGGTGCAGGTCGGCGGATGCGACGCTAAGGCAACCGATGCCGAGCCGTTGGGCCGCTTCCCGGATCAAGGGGAGCTTGGCGCGGGAGATGTCCGTGGCCACCAACTCGCCGCGGTTTGCCATCAGTTGTGCCAGGTGGGTCGCCTTGCCGCCGGGTGCTGCGCAACAGTCCAGAACCCGTTCGCCCGGCTGCGGATCCAGCAGCAGGGAGGCCATCTGGGACGCCTCGTCCTGCACGGCGAACAGGCCTTCGCGGTAGCCGGGCAGGCTGGGGATCTGGTGCCGTCCTTCCATCAGGATGCCGTGGGGGGAGTGGGTACAGGGCACTGCAGGAACGCCGCTCTCCCCAAAGAGGCGCAGCAACCCGTCCCGCGTCGTCCGCAGGGTGTTGGCGCGCAGGGTCAGGGGAGGTTGCCGGGAGGACGCCTCTGCCAGGGACTCTGTTTCCGTAAAACCAAGCTGGTCGAGCCACTGGGCTGCGAGCCATTCCGGCAGGGAGTGGCGGGCGGCAATCGAGGCGGCCGGAGCAGAGACGGGGTCGGGAAAGGTAAGGGCATCCTTGCGGCGCAGATAATTGCGCAGCACGGCGTTCACCAGGCCTCCGGCGCGGGGAACCATCTCCTTCGCAAGGTTGACCGACTCATTAACGGCAGCTGATTCGGGGATCCGGTCGAGATAGGCGAGCTGGTAAAGGCCCAAGCGCAGGATCATCAAGGGCTGGGGCTGGAGCGTAGCAAGCGGTTTGTCCACAACCTGCGCCAAGAGGTGATCGAGGCTGCCCTGACGCCGGAGCACGCCGAAGACCAACTCCGGGAACAGTCCCCGGTCCGGCCCGGCCAACCGGCCCTTCTCCAACTCGCGGTCAATCAGCCGGTCGGCGTAACCCCCCTCCCTGGCAATGTGGAGCAGGACCCGGCAGGCAGCCTCACGGGGGTTGGCGGTGGTTGAATCCCGGCCGCTCAATAGCTGTGCGTCCGGGACATGTCCTGCAGGCGGGCCACCCGTTCAGGGATGGGTGGATGGGTTGAAAAAAGCGTCATCAGGCCGCCGCCAGTCAGGGGATTGACGATGAACATATGGGCCGTTGCAGCATTGGTCTCCATGGGTATGCGCTGATTGGCCGTCTCCAGCTTCTGCAAGGCGTTGGCCAGGGAGAGCGGATTGCCGGAGATGCTTGCCCCGCCGGCATCGGCGCCGAATTCGCGCGACCTGGAGATGGCCATCTGCACCAGCATGGCGGCGATGGGGGCCAGGATGGCCATGAAGAGCATGCCGAAGACGCCGCCCCCATCGTCGTCATCGCGCCGGCCGCCGCCGAAGATGGCGGCCCATTGGGCCATGTGGGCCAGGTAGGTGATCGCCCCGGCAAAGGTGGCGGCAATGGTCGAGATGAGGATGTCCCGGTTCTTGACGTGGGTCAGTTCATGGGCCATGACGCCGGCCAGTTCATCATCGCTGAGTATGCGCATGATGCCGCTGGTTGCGGCCACGGCGGCATGCTCCGGGTTGCGGCCCGTGGCAAAGGCATTGGGGGTTTCGGAGTCGATCAGGTACACCTTGGGCATGGGCAGGTTGGCCCGCTGGGCCAGGCGGCGCACGATCCCGTAAAAGCGCGGGTCATCCGCCTCTTCGATCTGCCGGGCGCCGTACATGGAGAGGACGATCTTGTCCGAAAACCAGTAGGAGAAGAAGTTCATTCCGCCGGCCAGCAGAAAGGCCATGGTCATGCCGTTCCTCCCTCCCAGGGCGCCCCCGATGGTCACCAACAGGACGGTTAAGAGCCCCATGAGAAGGGTTGTCTTCAACATATTCATCTGAGTACCTCGCAAAGTTCAAAATAGGCAGGTCGATCTATCTAAATCATAATAATCTTTGCCGCTCAAAAGCGCAAGGGGAGGGCGGCTGCGGTTGGCCTAACCGGCTAAAAACTTGACATGTGCGCAATGACGATGCTATAAAAAATGTTCACATTTTTGAGACTATCGGAGGAGACAATGGAACGTACATTTGCCATCATCAAGCCGGATGCCGTCGAGCGAAAGCTGGCCGGAAAGATTCTGGACAGGATCGAGGCCGCCGGTTTCAAGATCGTCGGCATGAAGAAGATCAAGCTCTGTAAAAGCCGCGCCGAGGGGTTCTACTACGTGCACAAGGAGCGCCCATTCTTCAACGACCTGTGCAGCTTCATGTCGCGCAGCCCGGTGATCGTGCTTGTGCTTGAAAAGGAAAACGCAATCGCCGACTGGCGCACCCTGATGGGGGCCACCAACCCGGCAAACGCCGAGCCGGGCACCATCCGCAAGGATTTCGCCGTCAACATCGAGGAAAACTCGGCCCACGGTTCCGATGCACCCGAGACGGCCTCCTTCGAGATCCCCTACTTCTTCAGCGCACTGGAACTGGTGTAATTACGAATAGTGAATGGTGAAGGTCTGTTCTTTTACCATTCACTATTCACGCCTTTCGCTTTTAACCATTCACGCCTCAAGCCTTTTTTCGACGATCCGTCGCGCCTCGCCCAGCGGATCGCCCGCCCCGTCCACCCAGTGGATGGACACCCCATTCCGTTCCATCCTGCGGAACCAGGTCTCCTGGCGCTTGGCAAAGTCGTGGATGGCGCTGTTCAGCCTCTGGAACAGGTCGTTTCGCGTCAACTCTCCCCGCAGAAAGGCCCCCACGTAGCGGTACTCCAGTCCGTAGTAATCCAGGCGTTCCCAGGCGATCCCCCCGTCGTGGAGCCGTTGCACCTCCTCGATCATGCCGCTCTCCAGCCTCTGCCTGAGGCGCTCCGTGATCCTGCGCCGCAATTCGGCCCGTTCCCAACGGATGCCGATCACGAGCGGCAGGATGTTGGGGAACGGCTCCGGTTCCGTTGTGCGGTCCCGCTCGTGGCGGGCGATCTCGATGGCGCGGATGGTGCGCTGCCGGTCCGCGAGGTCGGTGGTGTTGTGCTGCCCCGGCCGCAACTCCCGCAGCATGGCTGCCAGTTCGGTGTCGTTCAGTGCGGCCAACTCCGCCCGCACTCCTTCGTCCTCGGGCGCCTCCACCAACCGGTAGCCGCGCAGGGCCGCGTCCAGGTACATGCCGGTGCCGCCGCACAAAAGCGCCAGGCGGCCGCGGGCCGTGATTCCCTCGAACGCCTCGATGAAGAGGCGCTGAAAGGCGAAGACGCTGAACTCCCCGCCGGCATCGAGGATGTCGATCAGGTGGCAGGGGACGTCGCCGTACTCGTGCAGGTCCTTGCCGGAGCCGATATCCATGCCGCGGAAGACCTGGCGTGAATCGGCCGAGATGATCTCGCCGTTCAACTCCCCGGCCAGGGCAACGGACAGGCGGGTCTTGCCCGAGGCGGTCGGGCCGAGGATGGTGAGGAGGTTGAAGGGGGGCGGAGTTGCCATGGTGAGGCCAGTTTGTTTCATGACATCATGACATACCCTTTTTCCGCAAGCCATTGGAGATCTTCCAGAAACGTTGACGTATTGTTGATCTCAGGCGCTAAGATTGTGGCAAGTTTAAGAATCAGGGGCGGGAGTTCCTTTAATTTGAGGCCGTAAAATGGTCCGTACCCCGGAACTAGGATATATCCCTTGTCCTGATGCACTGAAAGGGTTGCGCCATGCATGGCGATGACATCCATGATAAAATACCGTCTGGACATGACGGCCCTTTTTTCAGCGACAACATATTTTCCAGCGTCCAAATGTATATGCGCCTCTTCGAGCATCCACGAAAACACACGTTCTATCTCCGAACTTGTGTAACCGTCCCGCACAAGCATGGCAACTGAGCGCTTTTTATCACCGGCAGAACAGAACAACGCATGCTCAATCTCCAGCGAAGTCAAGTACCCAACTTGCTGAAACTCCCGTCGCAGCCGTATCGGAGCACTTTTAATTTGAAAGAATGAGTGGGTGCTTGCCATCTGAAGCAAGGTTTTTAAATCTCCGTTCAAGGAGGCAAAATATCCGGCGCCGTCCACAAACTCGACAAAGCGCGCATTTGAGAAATTCTTTGTCGTATAGCTCCTAGTGGATGTGGTTTGATCGACATTTTTGTGGCTGACGCTGCCGGAATCACCCGCATAGAACTGGCATTGGATAAAAAGCCTGGGTTGCCAGCCGTGTGATTTATACGGCAGTAAAAAATCATACTTCCTGATTTTTGTTCGTCCGGTTTTTATAGCGGCAAGAGTGTTAATCACAACATCATCAATGTTGAAGTCCACACCTTGTTTCATACCCCAGTCAGTCATCATCCCACGTAACAGATGTTCAGGGTCGTGTCCGCCGGATGCGGTTACCGAACCCCGAATCTTGAAAATCACCAATGGTGACAAAAGGGATTTTTCCTTGTTATACGGCTTCAATGAATAGTAACAGTTCCCGATAGCCCATAATTGGGATACATATGCTTCGTCCGAAAGTATGAATTCAAAGAAAACACGAATCAACTCGGTCTGCATATCCGGGTGGCTGCTCAATTCAGCGACAACTTTCATAAACTGTTCCGCTTTGACAACTCGCGGCCATTTCTGATGATCGACAACGCCATTAATTACGACAGGCATTCTGTTGAAGATATTTTTTTGCCTGAGGTAGATGGGCAATTGGCATTTGCAGTTGTTATCAGATTTTCCGGTTACAAGGTATACAAGGTCTGCTATCGAGGTGAGAAACCTCTTTGCGCCTTTTTTGTCGACATTGGAGATTTCGATCTCGACCGCTTCCGCAATTTTTCGAATATCGGGTTTCTCTTTAAGCGAAAATTTGCCGGTCTTTTTCCCCAGTACCTCGAAAATTCGGACGGCGCTGTCCATCTCTCTCTGAAAACGCTCTGTATCACGGATTTCGCCCAATGTCGGCGTCAGCCAGACATCGAATTCCAGCAAGGCATCAATTGCACTGATCGGTGCCACAGGCAATTTCATGAATCATCTCTCCGCTTTTGTTTTACTCCACAACTTCTCATCGACCTGTTTCAAAATTGTATGCAAACTTCTGAATTGCGGCGATTGGGCTAATGCGTTATTTACGGTATGCAGCGTAAGCTCGCCATCAGTCCGTCCATTCTCAACACTGTATTGAAAGGTAAACCATTCCACTGTGAGTGCATCAAGGATCTCGCTGCTATGGGCGAACCCTTTTTTTTGAATGATTTCGTTAGCAAGACGCATTGTTTCCCTAAAGACACTGAACGTTTTTTGCGCAAAGGTCTGTCTCACGGTAGTTCCATCCGGCTTTCTGAAATGGATCAAAACATCGCTTTTCGGTGCCTTGGTCATGACGCTTTCGGTTAGCGAGGGGGCGCTTCTCCGTATAGGCGCAACAACAACCAGTTCGAAACCGTTATCCTTACAGGCCGATATCAATGAATTCCAAACCTTGATATCCTTATTATTAAAGGTAACACTCATCCATCTTCCCGGCTTCAGCAGGCGGTATGCCTCGGCAAACGCCTGTTTTAGCCCTTCTGCATAATCGGCCTCGGCTTTATTGCGGTAAGGGTTGAAGGCAACCTCGGCATCTAGGTCTTCGCGATACCCCAGCCAGAGATTCCAGAGCATGGACAGCTCGCCATACTGGATGCCTTCTCCGCCATAGGGGGGATCGGTTAGGATATAATCAACAGAGTTATCCTGAAGCTCAACAAACCTTTTACGCGAATCATGGATTTTAGCTGAACCGTACGTCGTTGCTTCTTTGGGGAGAAGCTCACCTAATTCCTGTACGGCGGCTTTTGTTCTTTTTAATCTGTTTTGAAAATAGTGTAGAACGTTCAATTCCTGCCAATCAGCAGGAAGCCAGTAACAATTAATTTTCCAGCTTGGCCCACCCGCGTTGTCCTTATAATCTGCAATCATTTTAGATGCCTGCGCAAGGTTTGCCGTAAATGTGAGCTGCAAAAATCTCCGGCAGACATCGTGTTCAATATGGGCGATTAAATCCCAAAGAAGTGACAAGAGGAACAGGTTTCGTGATGTGAAAAGTTCGGAAAATTTGTTGATGTTCCCGCGTTTCAACTTCTGCATTTCCCAGCCGTAATACATCTCCATGTCCGGGCAGGAAGTGTCATGGTGGATTGCCGCTTTTCTCAAATCCTCCTCAGTTGGCGCATGTTCCATTCGTTTTTTGCATGTTGGACAACTATAGCGCACTGAAATCAGTTCTGATTTTTGCCACCCGAATGATCGTGCAATAACTTCCGTGCCACATGAGGTGCAATGGCTTCCATAAATCATAGAAAGTTTCGGCGTCAGTTCGGCCAGTATTTTCGACATTGCTTCATCGATGCCTTCACATTGATTTCCTCGAAGCAGTGATTCCGTCAGAAATGCGGCAAACGGGTTAAGATCGAACCCTATCGCTCTTCTCTTGGCAATTACGGATTCAATTACGGTAACGCCGCTACCACAAAACGGATCTAGGACGAGATCGCCTTCTTTAGAAAAAAATGAGATACATTTGCTGAATATGTTGGCTGGCTTTTTCCCCCAGTATTTATGGAGGTTGTGGCGGGCTGGAAAGGCCCCTGGAATGAGGATGCCCAAATGTGTGTTAATCTTATCCGCATTAATGGCGGAAGGATGTTCTTCGTCTCGTCCATCAGCGTGAATTGTTTGAATGGGTTCGACTGTAAACGGAAATTCGCGCTGTATATGTCTCGTATGAGCAACGGATGGCATGGGTATCATTCACTGTGTATGCATATTCGGTTATTTTGGAAATGTGGCGACATGTTACGGGTTCTAGGGCAACTTATCAATAAGGATTTGGTTGTTAAGATTGAAGACGCCTTGCAAAGTAAGTCGGCAACTCATGAATAATGCAGTAATAACGGCTATTCCGGGCATGCGACATCCCCTCATCCCCTCAACGTTTTCGGTTCCCATTATTATCACGCGTCCCGCCTTGGTAAGCGGAATTGCGCAATACGCAGAGTTAAACAATAAAATGGAAGCGTTTTACTTTTCAAAACGTTACAGAAACCATCACGTATAGCTAAACGGAAGCTGAAATAAAGCAAGCCGAAAAACCAACAGAGTCTTTTGGACTAAAAGCGGGGTAGGGTCACCCCGCATCTAAACTTCGTGCAAGCTCCCATGGAGCTTATCCGCTGCCGCCCGATTCATCCCCTCTACGCCGGCGATCTCCTCCACGCTCGCCTCTAACAGCCGTTGCAGGCTGCCGAAGTGCTTGAGCAGCGCGGTACGCCGTTTGGCGCCGATGCCGGGCAGCTCTTCAATAGCCGAGGTGACGCCGGCCTTGCCGCGCAAGGTGCGGTGGTACTCGATGGCAAAACGGTGGGCCTCGTCGCGGATGGCAGCCAGGAGCAGCAGCGGGGCCGAGTTCTGGCGCAGCACCACCGGGTTCTTGCGTCCCGGCAGGAAGACCCGCTCGCCGCTTTTGGCAATCGTGTCCGACTCCGCATCCCGGACAGTGCGGCTCTTGGCCAGGGATACCAAGTCGAAACGCCCGGCCAGCCCCAGGCCGGTAACGATCTTAAGGGCCGCGTTCAACTGGCCGATGCCGCCGTCCACCACCACCAGGTCCGGGAGCCCCTCCTTGGCTACCTTCTCTTCGCGGAACCGGCGGGAAAAGACCTCGGCCAGCATGGCGAAATCGTCCTGCCCCTGCACGTCGCGGATGCGGTAGCGGCGGTAGCTGGCCTTGTCCGGCCTGGCGCCGGCAAAGGCGACACCGCTCCCCACCGAGTGGCGCCCCTGGATGGTGGAGATGTCGTAACACTCGATCCGTTGCGGGAGGCGCGACAGGAGCAGGCGTTGCCGCAGCTCCTCCAACACCGCTTCGGCCGAGGCGGCGGCCTCGTCCCGCTCGCGCAGGGCGGCCGCGGCATTCTTGCCGGCCAATTTCACCAACTCCCACTTGACGCCCCGCTGGGGCCGGGCAATGGCGACCTTTTTCCCCCTGGCCTCGCCCAGCAGTTCGGCCAGCGCTCCGGCTGCCTCGATCTCCAACGGCAGCAGGATCTCGTCGGGGATGAATGTCTCGCCGCTGTAGAACTGGCGCAGGAACGAGGCCACCCCTTCGGCATCGTCCAACTCCCAGGTCAGATTGAACAGGCGGCTGCCGCTCAGCACGCCGCCGCGGATGAACAGGAGCGCCAGCTCCAGCCGCGCCCCGTCGCGGAAATATCCTACAACGTCGCTGTCCCCGCCCCCCCGCATGACCACCTTCTGCTTTTCCACCGTGACCTCGATGGAGCTAAGCAGGTTGCGCCAGCGGGCCGCCTCTTCGTAGCGCATGGCGCCGGCCGCCTCGGCCATGCGCCGCTTGAATTCCGCCACCAGTTGCTTGCCCTTCCCCTCCAGGAACAGGGTGGCCCCCTCCGCGAGGAGGGCATAGTCGGCCGCGGAGATCAGGCCGTGGCAGGGTGCGCTGCATTGGCCGATCTGATGGTAGAGGCAGGGGCGCTTGCGGGCCATGCAGGCCTTGAGCGGGTAATGGCGCAGCGGAAACATGCGGGTGATCTGGCGCAGCACCACACGGGCCGCCGTTGCCGATGAATAGGGGCCGAAGTAGCGGGCGCCGTCGCGGGGCACCTTGCGCACGATGCTGAAGCGGGGGAATTCCTCCCGCGGGTCGAGGCGCAGGGAAAAATAGGTTTTGTCGTCCTTCAGGTCCAGGTTGTAGCGGGGATGGTGCTGCTTGATGAGGGTGTTCTCCAGGAGGAGCGCCTCTTTTTCGGTGTCGGTCAGCATCACCTCGATGTCGGCCACCTTGGCCACCAGGAACCTGACGTGGTAGCGTCCATCGCCGGTTGCGCCGAAATATGTGCGTACGCGTTGCCGCAGGTTGCGGGCCTTGCCGACGTAAATGATCTCTCCCTTCCCGTCGCGCATCAGGTACACGCCGGGCGAGGTGGGGAGCTGCCGTATCTTGTCCTCCAGGTTCATGGGCATAATAGTACCGGCTTACGTGTTGAATGCAAAGCTCAACTTTATATGGGACTCGGAACTAACCAATATACCGTTTTACATCTCATCTTCAGGCCATATTTGCCGCACCTTCAATTACAAAATCCTCGCCGTAGCCCTGCTACGCCTGCGGTTTTGCTCAATCAGG
>PLYK01000085.1 GCA_003151775.1 Geobacter sp.
GGCCATTGCCCGGGCTATCCTCAAGGATAGCCCGGTCCTTTTGTTGGACGAACCAACGGAAGGGGTGGACGCTGCAGACGCCCGTTCCTTGCTGGAAAGGGTGTTCCGTTATGCGGAGGGAAGGGCGCTTTTGGTGATTACCCACAGCCGGATCGGGTTGGAGACCATGGACGAGGTGGCGCTGATGGACGAGGGCCGCATCGTCGAGCGGGGCAGCCACGGCGAATTGCTGGCGCGCAGCCGCCGTTACCGGGACATGTGGGCGTTGGATGAAGGGATGCCGTAGTCAGTTTTCAGGTATTCTCACTGCCGATTGTTTCGAACATGCCGCTCCAGTTGATCTTTTCAGTGACTTTCCGGAAATGGTAGCCATAGATGGCAAAGGTGATGGCGAGCGGGAACAGGCGTGGCCGCCTGAGAAGGGACCAGAAAAAGAGCTTCCAGAACTGGAACCGCTCTTTGCCGATCACCCCCAGCATGATGATGGATTTGAAGAATGCCCCGCAATAACCGGACTTCAGATGAAAGTTCCCACGCTTGAGAGGCCGGTACTCGCGGAGAAAGCCTGTTACCCGCTGGTAGTAATTCTTTGGGGAATAGATGCTGGTCAGTATGCTCCGATAGCCGCTGATAAGCGTTTCCGCTTTCATGCGGGGGATAAAGTTGAGGGAAGCGGACGTGTTGTTGCCGGAGGTGTCGCCCAGCAATCGCCCTTCCTTGAAGAGCCGCTGATGAAGCTTGGTGCCCCGCAATGCGATGAGCATCCCGACCATGGCCGTGGCAATGCCGCTTTCCTGGATAAAGTGGATCTGCCGCTCGAAAATAGACAGGGGATCGCTGTCAAAGCCCACGATGAATCCGCCTTGGACCTGCAAACCGGCGTGCTGGATCTTCTTGACGCACTGAAGGAGATCGCGGTTCTTGTTCTGGACCTTGCCGGTTTCGGTCAGGCACTCCTCGTTCGGGGTTTCTATGCCGATGAACACCTCTTCAAAGCCGGTCCGTACCATGAGTTCCATGAGAGACGGGTCATCTGCCAGATCAATTGAGACCTCGGTAAAAAAGGCAAAAGGATGCTTGTGCCGCTCCATCCATGCGAGCACGACCGGGAGGATTTCTGTCTTCAGCTTGCGTTTGTCGCCGATGAAATTGTCGTCCACAAAGAAGATGCCGTCGCGCCATCCCCACGCATAGAGGGCATCAAGTTCCGCAGTCAGTTGCCCGGAACCCTTGGTCCGCGGCTTGCGCCCGAACAGTTGGGTAATATCGCAAAACTCGCAGTCGAACGGGCACCCCCGGGAATACTGGATATTCATGGCAGCGTATTTCGAGGGATTGATCAGCTTCCAGAGCGGGATGGGCGTCTCCCGCACCTCTGCCCATTGGTCGGAAACATAGCTGTGTTCCGGCTGGCCGCGGTCCAGGTCATGAAGAAAACGGGGAAGGGTAACCTCGGCTTCACCCAACACCAGGTGATCTGCTGAATCGAACTCCGCTGGGGCGGCTGTAAAGAGCGGACCCCCCACGACCGTCTTGGCCCCCAGGCGGCGGCAACGGGCCAGGACCTCCTTGACGGATTCCTTCTGGACCGTCATGGCGCTGATGAAGACATAATCCGCCCACTGGATCTCTTGATCGGCAAGGGGCTGCACGTTCATATCCACAAGCCGCATGTCCCATTCGGCGGGGAGCATGGCGGCTACGGTCAAAAGCCCCAACGGCGGGAAGGCGGCCTTTTTCCCGATGAACTTGAGTGCGTGGCGGAAACTCCAGAAGGTGTCGGGGTAGTGGGGGTAAACGAGAAGAATTTTCATACGGACAGCCCTTGCGGTGTTCCGGCGGAGGTGGTTGAGGTTGGAAGATTCACCTTTACAAAGGATACCGCAGTTATCGGAAATGCATTGTAAATCTATTGTAATATTCCTGGAA
Organism: Geobacter sp.; assembly: GCA_003151775.1. GTDB lineage: Bacteria > Desulfobacterota > Desulfuromonadia > Geobacterales > Pseudopelobacteraceae > Oryzomonas. The sequence goes on from PLYK01000085.1 coordinate 1,930, forward strand.
GAAACATTTGCCACAGAGGCGCTTACGGGAGGGCAAAAGGACATGGATACCGTAGGGGCGGGGTGCAAACGGGGTAATTCCGCCAGGGATCAAGTCTCTTTCGTTGCAAATATTGTCAAAAAAACGTATAGTTTCGCCCAATTATTAAAGCCTGAAATAATTGATCAATAGCAAGGGAGAGTAGCGTATGTCTGAAGACATTCGCTGGAAACAGCGCTTTGACAACCTGCAATTGGCTTACGCGCGACTGCGTCAGGCTGTTGCTGCCAATGCTGACCGGCCTGATGATGACCTGATTCAAATGGCACTGGTCAAAGCCTTTGAAATGACCTTTGAACTTGCGTGGAAAACCATGAAGGATTATCTCAAATTCAACGGTATCGATGCCAAGTTGCCGAGAGAGGTCATCAAGCAAGCTTTTGCCAACGACATCATTGATGACGGGCAGTTGTGGATCGACATTCTTGAAAACCGTAATGTTATGGCTCACGTTTATGATGAAGCCCGTGCACATGAAACGGTGCGCCGGATTTGCCAGAGCTATATGTCGGCGCTGGAACAGTTACATGTCTTTCTGATGGAGAAGGCGTCCTGATGTTTGGCTTGAGCGAACAAACCCTAACGCTGATTGTTGACTGCATAAGGAATTTCCCGGAGATCAACTGGGTGAAAATCTTTGGTTCACGGGCCAAAGGAGATTTTCAGCGCGGTTCTGACATTGATCTGGCATTCAGCAGCCCGGTGGACTATTCGGCTGAGTTGCATGAAGCACTGGATGAACTGCCGACGCCGTACCTGTTTGATGTGACCCATTATGAGACTTTGCGGCACACAGGACTCAAGGAGCATATCGAGCGGGTCGGGGTGGTTTTTTATCAGCGGGCAGATCAAGCATTCACGGGGGAACTATGATCACCCTGGAAAAACATGTTACCATCTTCAAAATTGTCCCTCATTGATAAGACGAGTCTACAGGGGGTANNATATGGCGACAGTAAGTTTAAAACAACAAAAGCAGGGCGAGTTGATTGCTCCTGAAACCATTAACCACATTGTAACCATAGCTCACAAAACGGGGAGGACGTTGTATGAACGACATTCCTGAAAACTGCCATGCCTCTCGTCAAACCTGCGGAAATACTCCTCCCGGCACCAGTTCTCCACATCCACAAGCGCTTGAAAGGCCTCTTCAAAGTCGTTTAGTCCAAGGGTAAACACCCCATGTCCATAGACAATGGCCCGCCCCGGCTCCGCGATGACCGGGGGGACGTTTTTGGCAATCCCTCCGGCCCCGATTTCGCCCGCCACCACGGGGGTTCCACCCAAATCCCTGACCCTGGGGCAATCCTTCCAGCAGTCGGTTATTAAACAGTGCTCTTTCTCGTCACAGAGCATGCTCATCACCACGGCGAAGCGCGGGTGGCCGTGCAGGATGGCGCGGCAGCCGGCGGTTTCGAAGATACGGCGATGGACCACCAGTTCGCTGGAAGCGGTGATGCCGACTGTGGAGCTGTTGTCAAAGGGGACCGGATCGATGCAGCCCGCCAGTTCGTCCAGGCTGGAAGCGGTTTGGGATATGTAGATCAGATCGCCGTTGGAATAGGAGATGTTGCCGAAAAACGAATCGACCAGGCCCCGCTCTACCGTGTAACGCCCAACCTGCGCCATCTCGTCGAGAATCTCGGCCTTTTCCCGCAGGGGGCCCTTTCTGAATTTCAACCCGGAAGCCGTGAGCGGCGCCAGCCACTTTCTGCGGAATCCGTCAAAGGCCTGGGCTTCGCCCGGTAGCTTGAAGCCATACTCCACAACATCTTCCAGGTATTTGATGAAGGTGGAGTGAAACACGGACGACCAGTTGATAAAGGCCTGCTCGACGGTCAAGGCGCCGCTGGCTATGATGCCGATATCCTCGACGATTACCCCCTTGCGGTTGCCCAGCACTCGTGCAATGGCCTCCGCCGGGTCGGAGCCTAGATCGCCGTGCCGCAGGATCGGAATGTCGTGCAGGAAGGTGCGGGTCTCGGTATCGCGCGGCACGATTTCTTGTTCGCTGGCGCCGGCCCGCTGCAACAGGAAGCGGGCAAAGGGGAGGGCGGGCGTAGCGGCGCAGAGCGCCAGGCAGTTGAGACGCCCGAGAACGGATGCTGCCAGATGGGCCAACGCGGCGTCCCCTGCGGCAATCACGGCATCGTCCTGGGCGGCAAAGGCAACCTGTTCCGGCACTGCCGAACGGTCGGCGATCAACTTGCGGCTGTATTTTTCTATCTGGTCATACATCAGGGAACGGAATCTGGGATGTTGGTAAACAGAACCGAACCGTTGGCCAGGATAGCTTTGCGGAAATGGCTCCTGTGCTTCGACGATGCCAGTTGAACCTTGTGCAACGGCGTGGTGCTGCCTGGCATAAAGGCCGGCGTAACGTTGACGCCTGCCTGCCAGGCCTCGAAATGTAGATGGGGCCCCGTCGAGCGGCCGGTACTGCCGGACAGGGCGATGGTCGTCTCAGCGTCAACAGATTGTCCCTGGGCGACCAAAAGGCGGCTGTTGTGGCCATAGAGCGTGATCATACCGTTGCCGTGCTCGATCAGCACCGTGTAACCGTAGCCGGAACGCGGGCCGCTGTAGACCACGACCCCCGGCGCAACCGCATTAACGGGCGTCCCCTCGGGGATGGCGATGTCGATACCGTTGTGGTGGCGCCATTTCCCATCGATGGGGTCGATGCGCATGCCGACGCCGGAGGTTATGGCGCCGCCCACGTGGGGCAGGCGCGGTTCAAAGGTGGCCGGTGACGTTTCCTGTGGATTGAGCGATGCGCTGACCGTTTTTTCCACTATTTCATTCAGGGAAACATCCCTGACCTTTTCGTTTTTTGCTGTTTTCTTGTTTTTGGAAGCTGACGTGGGATGCTCTTTGATGACGATCTTGGCAGTCTTGTCCTGGGGCGCATCGGTGAACGTCTCAACGCCGTCAATCGTAACGAAGCGGTATATGTCGGCCCTGCAGTAGATGGGCATAGCCGAAATGGCTACGCACATCAAAAATATCGCAAGGAATTGTATCATGGTCGATGGAAAAATGTCCTGTTTATGCACAATTGCTCTCTTTAATGCTTGTCGTCCAAAGGCATTTCTGTTAAAAAAACAGTCTTGTTCACTTATACAGCAACCACGTGTTTTCTGCAATTCAATCGATCCTCCCGGGGAATATTATAAATGTTTCAGTATTTCGACAAAATCGTAAAGGGGACCGTGCGTGAAGATTCCCTGGTAATCCTTCAAAATCTGAAGGGGATGGTCGGGATGCGTATCTCCTTTCTGAACTATTTTAAAGAAATTCCGGTGTCCTATGATGCCAGACTGGTCGATGTGGATAACGAAATGGCCGAGTTTGAGGTGCACGAATACCAGGCAAAGGTCATTGCCATGGAACACAAGGCCCTGATTCGTTCCCATGAGGGATTCTCCTTCCGCGAGGATATGGTCGGGGAAGCCTTCTACGTCAATGTCGCCCGAAAAAAGGTCGTACTCTGCAACTTCGGCTACGCCAAGATCAGATCGGATATGCGGCGTTTTGTAAGGGTCATGCTCGACCGGCCGCTTGATGCTGAGATGATCGTTGAAGAGGATATACTCAAGGGTAGCGTCAAGACTCTCTCACTTGGCGGTGCATCCATGCATGTCGTGTCCAAGGAACAGCTTCCTGGCGGGCTCGACATCTATATGTTCCTGAAGCTCCCCGATATTTCCGGCGGTTCGTTTCACGAGGTCGGGGTTACCGCGACGGTCATCAAGGTAACGGGGGATGATGCCCCGTATACTTGTATTGTGGAATTCCACCCGGAAAAGCATTCCCAACAACGGATATCCTGCTACATCAACCAGCGTCAGGTTGAAATCATCAAAGAGCTTAAAGAACTGGTGATGTAAGCAGGGTCACAACACTGCCTGCTTTGTTGGCATGTTTTTGTCGTGGTGCTGTTTTTTTGTGCAGTTAAGGTGTGCAGAAGTGCCGTTGCTGTCAATCATGAGAATGTAACCGCATAATATTGTGGTAATCTATTGATAACGATTTTGGCAGAATGTTTGCAACAGTTAGCCGGATATGCGCAGCAGCTTATCGCTTGCAATTTGACCGATAATTCATATAATCTCCCCTGTCCAATTTCCATGAAAGGGAGGGTCGCGGTTTGAAAAAAGTTGAAGCTATCATCAAACCATTCAAGCTTGATGAGGTTAAGGAAGCCTTGAATGAAATCGGCGTGCAGGGTATTACTGTCAGCGAGGTCAAGGGTTTTGGCCGTCAGAAGGGACATACCGAGCTGTATCGCGGCGCAGAATATGTCGTGGACTTCATCCCCAAGATCAAACTCGAAATCATCGTATCGGATGTGATTCTTTCCAGAGTTGTCGAAGCCATCGAACAATCCGCCAAAACCGGCCGGATTGGCGACGGCAAGATTTTCGTTACGCCGGTGGAGGCCGTTGTCCGCATCAGGACCGGAGAGACCGGCGATGACGCGCTATAATACCGATTTCAAATCAAGGATGAAATCAAGGCGGCGAGNNAGCAAAAAGACGAGCCAACGAAGATAGCGCCTTGATTTGGAATCGGTAAAAGGCACCAAAGCTGTTTATTACATATCCCCCCGAAAGGAGAAACTGATGACCCCGAAACAAGTAGTAGAATTTGCCAAGGAAAATGGCGCACTGATGGTGGATTTCAAATTCATGGATTTTGTTGGAATCTGGCAGCATTTTTCCACACCGATCAGCGAATTTGGCGAGGATATATTCGAAGACGGACTTGGCTTTGACGGCTCTTCCATCCGTGGCTGGCAGCCGATCCATGCCTCCGACATGATCATCATCCCCGACGCCGACACCGCCAGGATGGACCCCTTCATCGCCATTCCGACCCTTTCCCTGATCTGCAACATCTTTGATCCGATCACCAAGGAAGGTTACAGCCGCGACCCGCGCAACATCGCCAAAAAGGCCGAGGCATACCTCAAGTCCACCGGCATCGGCGACACCGCTTTCTTTGGCCCGGAAGCCGAATTCTTCATCTTCGACGACGTGCGTTACGACTCCACCGCCAACCAGTCCTTCTATGCCGTTGACTCGGTTGAAGGCGCCTGGAACTCCGGCCGCGAAGAGTTTCCCAACCTGGGCTACAAGCCGCGCCACAAGGAAGGTTACTTCCCGGTTCCCCCGACCGACTCCCAGAACGACCTGCGTAACGAGATGGTCATGGAGATGCAGAAGGTCGGCATCCAGGTTGAATGCCAGCATCACGAGGTAGCCACCGGCGGGCAGGCCGAGATCGACATGCGTTTCGACGCCCTGGTCAAGATGGCCGACAAGCTCCAGTGGTTCAAGTACATCGTCAAGAACGTCGCCTACCGCAACGGCAAGACCGCCACCTTCATGCCCAAGCCGCTCTACGGCGACAACGGTTCCGGCATGCACTCCCACCAGTCCATCTGGAAGGACGGCGCCAACCTGTTTGCCGGCGACAAGTACGGCGGGCTTTCCCAGATCGCCCTGTACTACATCGGCGGCATCATCAAGCACTCCAAGGCACTGTGCGCCTTCGCCAACCCGACCACCAACTCCTACAAGCGTCTGGTGCCGGGCTTCGAGGCTCCCGTGAACATGGCATACTCCAGCCGTAACCGTTCGGCCGCCATCCGTATCCCGATGTTCTCCACCAACCCCAAGGCCAAGCGCATCGAATACCGCACGCCTGACCCCTCCTGCAACGGCTACTTGGCCTTTGCCGCCATGCTGATGGCCGGCCTCGACGGTATCGAGAACAAGATCGATCCGGGCCAGCCGCTGGACAAGGACATCTACGGCCTTTCTCCGGAAGAGCTCAAAGACATCCCGTCTGCGCCGGGCACCCTGGAAGAGGCGCTCAAGTGCCTCGAAGCTGACCACGAGTTCCTGCTCAAGGGCGACGTCTTCACCCCCGACGTCATCGAAAAATGGATCGAGTACAAGACCGAAGCCGAAGTCAACGCGGTCCGCATGCGTCCGGTGCCGATCGAGTTTGCGCTCTACTACGACGTCTAAGCCGTACACTGACGGAATAGCTGCACCAAGGAGGCGGGGATGATCCCCGCCTCTTTCCGTTCCTGCTTTAATTGACTTTACCCAGCCACTCTGCTAGAAAGACAAACGGTTTATAAAGATCCAAAGGATGTTCATGGAAAATTTTCTCTTCAAGCTATCCGTCATGCTCGTGCCGGGTATGCTGGCAATTGTCTGTCATGAGGTTTCCCACGGTTTTGTCGCCTGGCGCTTCGGAGATCCCACGGCGCGCATGCTCGGCAGACTGACCCTTAACCCGCTCAAGCACATCGATATCATCGGCACCCTGATGATCTTCTTCATCGGCATCGGTTGGGCCAAACCGGTTCCGGTGACCTTTGAAAATCTGCGCAATCCCAAACGGGATATGATCTGGGTAGCCGCCGCCGGGCCGGTGACCAACACCCTTCTGGCGATTGTTTCCGCCTTTTTGCTGCGGGGGCTTGTTGTTATCGACAACTCGACGGTCACGCCTGGCTCGCCTCTGTCCATGCTGGTTGATCCGGTTGCCCTGATGCTGGCCTTTTCGGTCTACATAAACCTTTTGCTGGCGATCTTCAACATGATTCCGGTGCCACCGCTCGACGGGGGCAGGGTGCTGATCGGGCTTTTGCCGCATCGCCAGGCAACGGCCTGGGCCCGCATCGAACCATATGGCATGGTGATCATTATCGTGCTGGTATTCTTCACGAATATCTTTTCCTATGTCATCTCGCCGATTCTCAACGTGGGAGTCCATGTGCTGGCAGGACCGCAGAGCGGCGTGGTACTAGGGGTTACACGACTCATGATGCGCTAATTTTCGTCTATAACTATATCTTTTTGGAGCACTGAAATGAATCAACGCGTAGTCAGCGGCATGCGGCCGACCGGAAAACTGCACATCGGCCATTATCACGGCGTACTGGAAAACTGGATCAAGATCCAGAACTCTTTCGACTGTTTTTTCTTTGTGGCTGATTGGCATTCGTTGACGACGGAATACGCCGATACCTCCGGCATCCGCGACAGCATCAACGAGATGGTGCTGGACTGGATCGGTTTTGGCCTCGACCCGGCCAAGAGCATCGTCTTTCGCCAAAGCTTGGTGCCGCACCATTCTGAACTGAACCTGATCCTTTCCATGATTACGCCGGTCTCCTGGCTGGAGCGCAATCCGACCTACAAGGAGATGCTGGAAAACCTTGAGGCCAAGGACCTTTCCACCTTCGGCTTCCTGGGGTATCCGGTGCTGATGGCGGCCGACATCATCCTCTACAAGGGTACCCGCGTCCCGGTGGGGCACGACCAGCTGCCGCACCTGGAGATCACCCGCGAGATCGCCCGGCGCTTCAATCATCTGTACGGCAATGTGTTTCCCGAGCCTGAGGCGCTTCTGACCGAGACCCCCAAGCTGCCCGGCCTGGACGGCCGCAAGATGAGCAAGTCCTACGGCAACTCCATCTATCTTTCCGACACGGCCGAGGAGACCACCAAGAAGGTCCTGTCCATGATGACCGATCCGGCCCGGGTCCGGCGGAGCGACCCCGGTGAACCGGACGTCTGCGTGGCCTTCAACCTTCATCGCATCTACGTGCCCCAGGAAAAGCAAGATGAACTCATCCCCGCCTGCCGCAGCGCCGCCATCGGGTGCGTGGAGTGCAAACGGATACTGGCCGAGTGCATGAATGAACGCTTGGCGCCTTTTCGGACAAAACGGGCAAAGCTGGCCAGCCATCCGCAATTTGTCAACGACCTGCTGCAGGACGGCAGCCGTCGTGCCTCGAAGATATCCGATGCCGTCATGACCGAAGTCCGCGACGCCCTGAAGATCTGACCGTGGCTCCGGACTTTGCAGGGTGCCGATGAATCAGGTTCGGGTGGAAAATCCCCCTCTTCTTGACGGGTTCCGCGACGGCTACAGCGTTCATCTCGACAAGTTCGACGGCCCGCTGGACCTGCTGCTGCACCTGATCCGCAGGAATGAGGTCGATATCTGCGATATTCCCATTGCGGACATCACCCGACAGTACCTGGACTACATTAAGTTGATGAAGGTGCTCAACCTGGATGTGGCCGGCGACTTTCTGCTGATGGCCTCCACGCTGCTGCACATCAAATCCCGCATGCTGCTGCCGCCGGATGACCGGGAAGAAGGGGAGGAAGAAGAGGGCGATCCCCGTGCCGAATTGATCCGGCGGCTTTTGGAGTACCAGCAGTACAAGGAGGCCGGCATGGTTATCGGCGCCAGGGCGCTCCTGGGGCGCGAGGTCTTTGCGCGGACCTGTTCCGACCCGGCGCTGGCCGAGTCCCGCAGTGAAGAGGGGCCGCTGGAGGTGTCGCTCTTTGAGCTTGTCGATGCCTTCCGGGCTCTATTGGCGCGCATTCCGGCGGAAAGTTTCCACGACGTCGCCCCCGGCGACTCCCTCAGTATCGCCGACTGTATCAATGAAATACTTTCCCTTCTTTGGGAACGTGATACACTTCAATTCGATGAGCTTGTCCGGGACGAACAGACCCGTGAACGGATCATTGTCACCTTTCTGGCCATCCTGGAACTGTGCCGCCTCAAACTGATCCGTATCTTCCAGAACGAAGAATGCGGCGCCATCTGGTTTGTTCCCGCCGTTGCCCCTGGACAAGCGGAGGTCGACGGCGAGGCTGCTCTGCCTGTCGCATAAAGGGGGGTGCCATGCTGAAGGAGTTCAGGGAATTTGCACTCAAGGGCAACGTGATCGACCTGGCGGTCGGTATCATCATCGGTGCAGCCTTAAACAAGGTAGTACAATCACTGGTGAATGATATCATCATGCCCCCGGTAGGACTGCTGGTCGGCAAGGTTGATTTTTCCTCCCTGTTCGTGAATCTTTCCGGGAATGCCTACGAGACGCTGGCCGAGGCCAAGAAGGCCGGGGCCGCAACCATTAACTTCGGCCTGTTCATCAACACCATCGTTGATTTCACGATCATGGCCATTGTGGTTTTTCTCATGGTCAGACAGATCAACCGTCTGAGACGCGAACAAGCACCCCCGCCAGCCACCACCAAGGAGTGCCCCTTCTGCCTGTCCAAGATCCCGCTGGCGGCGACCCGATGCCCACAATGCACGTCAACGCTCGAATGTCCTTCATGAAATGTAGGAACGTTTAAAAATGTCTTTGTCCGCCATTATCGAAAGCATCATCTTTGCCGCCGATTCGGCCCTCTCCCTGGACCGGCTCTGCGAGATGCTGCCTGAGTACGAACGCAGCGCCATCAAAACCGCCTTGGCCGACCTGGTCGAATTTCACGAGGGACGGGGAGGGGGGTTTGGCCTTTTTGAGGTGGCCGGCGGTTGGCAGTTCAGAACCAGCCCGGCACTGCAGGAATACGTCGTCCGTCACATAAAGACCAGGACCGCCAAAATCTCCCAATCGGCCCTGGAGTCGTTGGCCATCATCGCCTATCGCCAACCGATCACCCGGGCCGAGGTCGAGCACCTGCGCGGCGTTGATTGCGGCGGCGTGCTCAAGTCGCTGCTGGAAAAGAAATTGGTCAAGATCCTTGGCAAAAAGGATATTCCCGGCCGGCCGCTGATCTACGGAACCTCTAAAGAATTTCTTGAAGTATTCGGTCTTAAGGATTTGAAAAGTCTGCCGACGTTAAGAGAAATTCAGTCTCTTGACGAGATGCCCCGGTTTGAACGCCAGGAAGAATTGCCGCTGGAGCCGGACAGAGCCCCATTGGTTGAAAGATCGCTTCCCTTTGATGAACCGCTGAATCCGTGACACCTTCACGGATTCAGGGAACCGTGAATAACAGGTGCTTGATTGCAGGAGGAGGTACGCCATGCAACGTCATGCAGCAGTTGCGGGACAGTTCTATCCTGGTACGCGGGAACAGCTTCGAAGCGCCCTGGCCGGGCTGATCCCAGCCGTGTCAAAAAAGCGGCGAGTCCTGGGAATCGTCGCGCCCCATGCGGGTTACATCTATTCCGGCGCCATTGCCGGTAAGGTCTACGGCCAGATAGCCATACCTCCTACAGTTCTGATCATCGGTCCCAACCACCATGGCGCGGGTGCCGCGGCCGCCCTCTATCCGGAGGGAGAATGGCTGACCCCCCTCGGCCGTATTGCCATCAACCCGCGCCTCAATACGCTGCTGCAACACTATATCCCCTTTGTGGAATTGGACAGCAGCGCCCATCGTTTCGAGCACTCCCTTGAGGTACAGGTTCCCTTTATTCAGCATCTGCGTTCCGATGCGACCATGGCCGCACTCTGTCTCGGCCACGGCGATTTTGCGGCTGTTCAGGAGATAGGCTTTGGGGTTGCCGCGGCAATACGGGGGTACGGCGAGGATGTACTGATAGTGGCCAGTTCGGACATGACCCATTACGAGTCGGCCGACTCGGCCCGGCGCAAGGATGAGCTGGCTTTGGCGCGGGTGCTGGCCTTTGATCCCGAGGGATTGGTGCAGATCTGTCGCAACGAACATATCACCATGTGCGGGGTGATCCCGACAGCGGTCATGCTGGTGGCGAGCCGCGAGTTGGGGGCTGCGCAGGCTGAGCTTACGGCCTATGGAACAAGCGGCGATGTTACCGGCGATAATCGCCAGGTGGTGGGGTATGCGGCAGTTTCGGTATGGTAGACAGGACGATTGATTCGCTCTTTGGGTTTTGATCCGGTTACCAATTGACAGCGGTCGATTTGAAGTGTATACAGTATGCATTTTAACGGGTGAAACCTGCTTGCTAAGGCAGAACCGACTGTACGTATACACCTAAAGGAGGATGTCAGATGAACGAAGCCTATCTAGCCCATGAGAAAGAACGGGCGGCTCAGGGAATCCCCGCGTTGCCGCTCACACCCGAGCAGACCAGTGATCTGTGCAAATTGTTGGTCAAGCCTCCCAAAGGAAAGGAAAAGTTCCTGCTGGACCTGATCACCGACCGCGTTTCCCCGGGCGTTGACCCAGCCGCCAAGGTCAAGGCCGAGTTCCTGGCCGAGATTGTCACCGGCAAGAAAAAGTCCCCCCTGATCGATCCGCTCGCCGCCATCAAGCTGCTGAGCACCATGATCGGCGGCTACAACGTGGACCCGCTGGTTGCGGCCCTGAAAGACAAAAAGCTGGCCGACGCTGCCGCCACGGCGCTCTCCCACATCACCCTGGTGTATGACGCCTTCGACGAGGTGGCTGCCTTGGCCAAGGCCAAGAACGCCGCTGCCGCCAAGGTGCTCAAGTCCTGGGCCGACGCCGAGTGGTTCACCAACCGCAAGGGCGTTCCCGAGACCATCAAGGTCAAGGTCTACAAGGTGGACGGCGAGATCAACACCGACGACTTCTCGCCGGCCGGCGACGCCTGGAGCCGTCCCGACATCCCACTGCACGCCCTGGCCATGGGCAAGACCCGCTTCAAGGATGGCCTTGCCACCATCGCCAAATTCCGCAAGGAAGGGTATCAGGTCGCCTTTGTGGGCGACGTGGTCGGCACCGGCTCTTCCCGCAAGTCGGCCTGCAACAGCGTGCTGTGGGCCATCGGCGATGAGATCCCCTGCGTTCCCAACAAGAAGACCGCCGGCGTGATCATCGGCGGCGTCATCGCCCCGATCTTCTTCAACACCGCCCAGGACTCCGGCGCCCTGCCGCTCAAGGCCGACGTGAGCGGCATGAAGACCGGCGACGTGATCGTGATCGACTCCAAGAAAGGGGTCATCACCGACGAGAAGGGGAAGAATGTCCTCTCCAAGCTGACCATTGCCCCCAACACCGTGCCCGACGAATTCCGCGCCGGCGGCCGCATCCCGCTGATCATCGGCCGCGCCGTGACCGACAAGGCCAGAAAAGCCCTCGGCCTCAAGCCGACCACGGTCTTTACCCTGCCGGTCAATCCCAAGCCCAAGGCCAAGCAGGCCTTCTCCCTGGCCCAGAAGATGGTAGGTCAAGCTTGCAGCGTGGCCGGCATCCTGCCCGGCACGGCCTGCGAGCCCAAGATGACCACGGTCGGTTCCCAGGACACCACCGGGCCCATGACCGCCGACGAGTTGAAGGAGTTGGCGTGCCTCAAGTTCCAGGCCCCCATGTTCATGCAGTCCTTCTGCCACACCGCCGCCTATCCCAAGCCGGCCGACGTCAAGATGCACAAAAACCTGCCCGGCTTCATCGCCGAGCGCGGCGGCGTGGCCCTGCGTCCCGGCGACGGCGTGATCCATTCCTGGCTGAACCGCCTGCTGACCCCCGACACCGTCGGCACGGGCGGCGACTCCCACACCCGCTTCCCCATCGGCATCTCCTTCCCGGCCGGTTCCGGCCTGGTGGCCTTTGCCGGCGCCATGGGTTTCATGCCGCTTGACATGCCCGAATCGGTCCTGGTGCGCTTCAAGGGCAAGTTCAACCCCGGCATCACCCTGCGTGACGCCGTGAACGCCATCCCCTACTGGGCCATCAAGCAGGGCCTTTTGACCGTGCCCAAGAAGAACAAGGTCAACATCTTCAACGGCCGTATCCTGGAGATGGAAGGTCTGCCCGAACTGACCGTCGAGCAGGGCTTCGAACTGACCGACGCCGCTGCCGAGCGTTCGGCAGCCGCCGGCTGCATCCAACTCTCCGAAAAGTCGGTTGCCACCTATCTCAAGTCCAACGTGGCCCTGATGAAGAAGATGATCGCCGACGGCTACTCGGACAAGAAGACCCTGCAGAACCGCATCAAGGCGGTTGAGGCATGGCTCAAGAAGCCGAGCCTGTTGAAGGCCGACAAGGGCGCCGACTACGCGGCCGTGATCGAGATCAACCTGGCCGACATCAAGGAGCCGATCCTGGCCTGCCCGAACGACCCGGATGACGTCAAGCTGCTCTCCGATGTCGAGGGAACCAAGATCCATGACGTGTTCCTCGGTTCCTGCATGACCAACATCGGCCACTTCCGCGCCGCCGCCGAGATCTGGCGCGGCAGCAAGTTCAACCCGGATGTCCGCACCTGGATCTGCCCGCCGACCCGCATGGATCAGACCCAACTCAAGAGCGAGGCCTACTTCTCGGTTTACAGCGCCTTTGGCGCACGTATCGAGATCGCCGGCTGCTCGCTCTGCATGGGCAACCAGGCCCGCGTACCCGACGGCGTCAACATGTTCTCCACCTCGACCCGCAACTTCGATGACCGTATCGGCAACGGCGCCCAGGTCTATCTCGGCTCCGCCGAGCTGGGTGCGGTAACGGCGCTCATGGGCAAGCTGCCCACGCCGGCCGAGTATATGAAGATTTACAAGGAAAAGATCGAGCCGAACAAGGAGAAGATCTACAAGTACCTGCAGTTCGACGAGATGCCTGAGTATAAGTAAGGCATTGTGATGAAAAGCTTGAGGCTGAAAGGCTGATGGCGTACTATGAACCCCCGCACCGGCTTGTCCGGGCGGGGGTTCATGCTTGGGTTCATTCTTGATAATGATTTTCGTTTTTTCCATCATTATGGAGTGCGATCGGTGAGTCCCACCGTATTCAAAAAAGAAGGATTTCGCTTCTATTTTTTTTCACGTGAAGAACGGCGGCTTCATATCCATGTCCTTTGCGTTAGCGGAGAGGCCAAGTTCTGGGTCGAACCCCGGATTGAACTTGCCAGAAATTATGGTTTATCGGAAAATGATCTGGGCAGGGTACGAAAACTGATCGAGGAGCACGAGGATGACATTCGCAGCGCGTGGAATTGCCACTTCGGCGATTGAGGTCACGAATATCTCACAACACGGCTTATGGCTTCTGATCGATGAAGGGGAGTATTTCCTTCCCTTTGAGACGTTCCCGTGGTTCAAGGATGCTCCTGTGGGGAAGCTCCTCCATGTCGAGCTGCCTTCCAAGCAACATCTGTACTGGCCCGACCTGGATGTCGATCTGGAAATGGAGAGCATCCTCCATCCCGAGCGTTATCCGTTGGTGAGCAAAATGCATGAAATGCATGAACAGTATTCCACGCAGGAAGGTGATATTGGTTTGGATCTGGAAAAAATCGACGATGCAATCTTGGCGCTTCTCCGTCTTACCCTGCATAATGGCGACAGGGCTTGGAAGGGGTTCGATTTCGAGGTGATGGATCGCCTTCACGAGAGGGGATACATCCACGATCCGCAGGGTAAGAGTAAGTCTGTTGTTTTGACGGAGGAGGGGCTTGCCAGGTCAAAGGAGCTTTTAGAGGGATTGTTTGGGAGGAAGTAAGGTGTAGTGGCAATTAAGGGACTCGGAACTTACCAATATNNCAACAAATCTGACCTAAATCTGAGCGCAAAATTTGGTATATCGGTAAGCTCCGAGTCCCTAAGTAAACTGTTACGGATTTCCCCAAATATTCAAAGCTCTAAACGGCAGGATTGAACGTCATTCTGCGCTCCGCCGCAATTTCAGCACAAAGAGATAGATAATCAGCAGAAAAGGGAGGGTTGAAAAGGAGGCCTCCAGGTTACCGGCAAAGAGCTGCCAGGTAGCAAACACAACCAGTCCGAGTACAAAGACGAGAAGAAGGGTAAGGCTCAATTTATTCATGGGGTCCACTGATGCGGCAGCAGGGTTCGCATGCAGCCGCCAATCATAAAATAGCAGGTTCAGGCAGTGATAGCACACTGTTGGCAGAAGCACAAAGCCATTTTTATCGTTCTGCTCTGCAATCTGATGTGGCACCAGACAATTGGCACTGGAAACTATCGCCAAGGAAATCATCCATGTCTGAGCGCCCGATTCTTCTCTATTGCCAGGATATCCTTGATTCGGGGTCCGGTAATAGTATACTCCCTTATGAAACATCAAGGAGGCTCTCTTGAAGCCGTCTGAAGCACTCCAAAACCATCGCGAAGAAATTCGGCAGATAGCCGTACAGAATCATACCCGTAATCCCCGCGTATTTGGTTCGGTTGTGCACGGCAAAGATAGCGAGGGAAGTGACCTCGATCTTCTGGTTGACCCGCTGCCGGATACGACCCTGATGGATATAGCCCGGATTCAGAACCGGCTACAAAAATTGACTGGCGTTACGGTCGATGTTCTGACGCCGAACGCCTTACCGAAATCTTTTCGCGAACAGGTGCTGTCTGAGGCGTTGCCGGTATGATCAAGGACACATTGAGAGTTCCCGATTACATTGAACACATTCTTGCGGCAATTCAGCGTATCCGTCGTTATACGCACGGCATGACGGAATCTGCTTTTCTGGAGAATGAACAGGTGCAGGATGCTGTGCTACGCAATATTGAGATCATAGGCGAGGCGGCCCGGAATATTGAGCGCTCATATCCGGAGTTTGCGGCACAACACTCCGATGTCCCCTGGGAAGACGTTTATTTGATGAGAAACCGGATAAGTCACGGGTATTTTAGTGTCGATCTGGAAATTGTCTGGCAAACAATACAGCGATCCATACCGGAACTCGAACTGCAGATAGAGCAGCTTAAAAACTGACGTGGTCGTCACATGTTTGTTTTTATGAACAGCTTTGCCCTTTTCACGGATGTGAGCCTGAATCCTCAGCGCAAGCTGGGTGTTGGCGGTCTTCTGCTGATTCCTGTGCCGTTCCTGGAGGCCGAACCGCACGACATCATGCTAGACGACGTGTCGGCGCGGCTTGAAATCAAAAGGTTTGCGGAGACGTCATCCACAACACTCGAAGTCCAGACCGTACTGTGGGCGTTGGAGCATTCACGGGAAAAACTCACCGGCCAAGCTTGCGGGGGTCTGCGGATCTATACCGATTCCCAGTGCGTTGCCGGGCTGTTGAGTAGAAGGGCTGGCCTGGAACGCAATGATTTTATTGCGAAACGCTCAGGACGATCTCTAACCAATGCTGCTCTCTATCGCGCGTTTTACGCAGCACATGACCAGTTGGGCTTTCAGGTGATCAAGGTAGCCGGGCACTCCCGTGCCTGCTCCCACGATACTATCAAGCGGATCTTTTCGTATGTCGATCAAGAGGTGCGGAGGGCATTGGCCATTTGGCTGGATTCCCTCGGATCTCAACACTCGCTCCCCGATCCATTCATAGCCCCACAAAGCGAATAAAAGGAGACACACCATGGCAATGACCGTAGAAATCAGGAACAACAAGCTCTGTATCGAGATCGACCTGGAGAAACCGACCCCGTCGGCATCCGGCAAGACCCTGGTGGTGGCCAGCACCCGCGGCAACACCGTCACGAGCGCCGAAGTGGACGGCAAGCCGGTAACCATCGGACTGAACGCATACATCAAACCATAAATTGTTTGAGACAACGAGCCCGGCCTTGAGATATCCGTTTATTGTGTTATCGTCTCTAATGTACACGCAGAACCTGACACGTCAGGCACACAACAAGGAGGCATAACCTATGAAGAAGAGTCTCGCAACAGTCACACTGCTCGCGGTCGGAGCCTTTGCCGTCAGCGCCCAGGCAGACACGGAAGGGAAGATGGATGCCAAGGCGGAGTTCCAGAAACACTGCGCCGTATGCCATCCGGACGGCGGTAACGTCATCAATAAGGCAAAGCCGCTCAATAAGGAGGCTCTTAAGACAAACGGCATCAAGAGTTGGAAGGATATCGTGGCAAATATGCGCAACCCCGGACCGGGCATGACCAAGTTTGACAAGAAGGAAATATCCGACAAGGAAGCTAAGGCCATTGCCGAGTATGTCCTGAAAACCTTCAAGTAACGCTATTGAGGCGACAGAACGCAGAGACCGCCAAGGGAACGGCTGCCTTTCGGCCGTTCCCCTGGTTGTTGAACGTCATCTATGAAGGCAACAGGGACGAGGTTTAAGTTGATGATCTCCATCGTCCTGTACGGACTGGCAGTATTCGCCATACCTGCCATCATGGCCGCCTCTGTGGGGGATTAACCTGGGACCCTCACGCGCCGCCGGTGCCTTTGCCACCATCACGATCTTCTTTGCTGCCGGTCAGACCCTTGGCCCGGCCTTTGCCGGCATGATCGCCAGGACCACCGGAACCTTTACCGGCGCCTACCTGCTGGCGTCCCTGATCACCGCCCTTGCCATGATCTTTGCCCTCTTTCTTCCCCGTCCCGACCACGCCTGAAAATAACCCGTTCGGGTCCCGCACACGACCTCTGCATTGACATTATCATAATAATTATCCTAAAAACGGCAGTTAGTAACCGCAAAGACGCAAAGGCCACAAAGGGATAACTCTTGGAGGTTGACGGTAGACTGTGAGGGGTTGTAAGGTAACACGAACTCGATGCACACGGAGAGGGAACAATGCAGCGCACGCTAATAACTGTTCTAGTTCTGGTGGTGATTACTCTTACCGCCTACTGGAGAACCGGAGCCAATGAGTTTATCAACTATGATGACAACGACTATGTTTATGGGAACACCCATATCCAGAGTGGAATTAACTTCGACAATATTCGCTGGGCTTTTACCTCAACTGATGCTGCCAATTGGCATCCGGTTACCTGGCTTTCGCATATGGCAGACTGCCAGCTATACGGCTTGAGCCCCAGAGGGCATCATCTGACAAGCGTTGTACTTCACATTGTCAACGCCATACTACTTTTACTGGTTTTGATGAGGATGACAGGGGTCTTTTGGCGCTGCGCCTTTGTTGCCTTCCTTTTTGCGCTGCATCCTCTCCATGTCGAATCAGTTGCCTGGATTGCTGAGCGCAAAGATGTTCTCAGCACGTTTTTTTTCATGCTCACCCTGTTCGCGTATCACGGTTACGTCAGGCGCCCGGGTCTGTGGCGCTACCTGCTGGTGCTCTGCCTCTACGCCATGGGGCTTATGTCCAAGCCTATGCTCGTCTCTTTGCCACTTGTGCTACTCCTTCTCGACTACTGGCCGCTCCGCAGACACCTCAATCACCCCGGCAGCACCGGCGATCCGACTGGAAGTAGCCTTCGACCGGGTATCGTTTTAACTCGCCTGTTGGTTGAAAAGGCGCCTTTCCTCGCCCTGGCAGTTATCTCCAGCATAGTTACCTTCTACGCTCAAAAGGCAGGCGGAGCAGTGCATGCCTTGAAAAACGTACCATTGATAAGTCGAATCGATACCGCGGTACTGGCATATGTCTGGTACCTGGGAAAAGCCCTATTCCCCAGCCATCTGACAATTTTCTACCCATTCTCAGTCAACATGGAGTTGTGGAAGGTTGTCTGCGCGGCATTTTTGCTGGGAGGAATCACTCTTGCCGTTTACTCGGGCAGAAAAACCGCTCCATTTCTCATAACCGGTTGGCTCTGGTTCCTCGTCACCTTGGTTCCGGTAATCGGTCTGGTAAAGGTGGGAGAACTTGCCATGGCTGACAGGTACACCTATATACCCCTTATCGGTTTTTTCATCATGATCTCCTGGGGAGTT
Organism: Geobacter sp.; assembly: GCA_003151775.1. Taxonomy (GTDB): domain Bacteria; phylum Desulfobacterota; class Desulfuromonadia; order Geobacterales; family Pseudopelobacteraceae; genus Oryzomonas. Next base: position 20,321 of record PLYK01000085.1, read on the forward strand.
CAGCAAGCCACTCGAAACTGGAGCAGCAGCCGGACAATACTTCCCTGTGCAGCCATAGTAATATTGCTTTTATTCTCTGCGGCAACCTGGCTACAAACAGGTTACTGGAGGAACAGTGTTGCGCTTTTTGAGCATACTCTCAGATATACTACTGATAATTGTGTAGCCGAAAACAATCTAGCAGGCGCTCTCGAAAAAACGGGGAGAATCGAAGAAGCTGCTATTCATTACAGGAATGCGGTGCAGATCAAACCTGATCAGGAAATATTTCATGACAATTTGGGTTTGTTGCTTGTAAAACAGGGCAAAGTCGATGAAGCCATTGCTCAATTCGAAGAGGCGTTGCGCCTTAAGCCGGATAGCGCAGGAGTTCATTACAATATGGGGACTACATTGGGTGCCCTCAATAGATTGGATGAGGCCGTTAGCCATTTCAGCGAGGCCCTGCGGATTGAGCCGGATAATGAAATGTATCATGATAGTTTGGGTGTCGTTCTCGATAAGCAGGGACGGACGGATGAGGCAATCAGACATTTTAAGGAGGCTTTGCGCCTAAAGCCTGACAACGCTAACGTTCATTTCAACCTAGGGGTTGCCCTCGCCAACCAGGCTCGACTGGACGAAGCCACCAGTCATTTCAGAGAATCCTTGCGGATCAAGCCTGACGACGTTGTAGTGCGTAGCATGTTGGGAGCCGTTCTCGCTGATCAGGGAAAACTAAATGAAAGTGCCGAATCTTTCAGAGAGGCCTTGCGGTTGGATCCATACCTTTCTGAGGCCCGCACCGGATTGGAGAAAGTTTTGAACAGACAAGGTAGGTAGGTAACCTTGCGCTTCAATCAGCGTTTGGAGGACTGCTAGCGAAAAAGCCACTGTTTGAGTCGTTGCGCGACGCGAGGGCATCGAACTGTTCAACAGGCATATTGAATATCTCGGGCCGCGCCGGTCATAAGCTTGACCGCGGTTGTGGCTGTCATCCATTCCATACACATACAATATTCATTTTAACGGGTATACACATGAATATAAAATAGTTTTAATAAGCTCGATTTTTTATTGAATATTGCTTGATTTAAGTGTAAACATTGCCAAACATCTCAATAATAGAGAGAGATTTGACTATGAACTTACTTCAGGATCTTTATCTCCGGCTTTCCATCAAGATGCGGATTGGACTGCTCTGTATTTGTTACAGCATCTGCATGGTCGCGCTGACCGTTCTGGCCCGCTCCGATTCCTGGACAGTAAGATGGGGGTCGTTAGGGCTCTTTATCGTCCTGGGCTTTTTCTTCGGGACACTAAATATTCTCGGGATCAGCAGTTCGATCGAACGGGTTATCGCATACCTTCAGACCATGGCCGGCGGCGATCTTTCCCAGAATATCTCCGCCAAGCGCAACAATGAGATCAGCCTGATTATCAAGACGATAGCCGAGTTGCAGCGAAACATGCGCTCGATGATCTCCGCGATTCAATCAACATCCGAGGGATTGACCAAGGCGGCCGGTGATTTACGCCGGACCTCTGAAGGCATGGCTGGGGGCGCCGAACAGGCGGTGGTGCAGTCGGCGTCGGTGGTGAATGCGGTCGAAGACCTCACGTCGGTCAGTACGGACATTGCCCGGAACTGCCAGTTTATGTCCGATAAGGCGACGGATACAAAGGCATCCACGATGGATGGCGAGCAGACCATTGAGGCCATGTCCCGGATGATGGCGGAGATCGGGACCCTGGTCAGCGATACGACCCTTGCGGTCGAGTCGCTGGGTAATAATTCCCAGCAGATCGGCGAGATCGTGGGGACTATCGAGGATATTGCCGACCAGACCAACCTTTTGGCTTTGAACGCGGCCATCGAGGCGGCCCGCGCCGGCGAACAGGGCCGCGGGTTCGCCGTGGTGGCGGATGAGGTCAGAAGCCTGGCGGTACGCACGACAACGGCAACGCAGCAGATCCACAAGATCATCGCAGTGCTGCAAAGCGACGTAAAAAACGTCGTGGAGTCCATGGGCCAGAGTTCACGGAGTGTCAAGAACGGTGAACAGGGGGTTCAACTTTCCAGCAGGGCGATAACGGATATCAAGTCCCACATCGAGGTCCTTACCGACAGTGTTGCCCACATAGCGACCGCAATCGAGGAACAGTCAGCCACCACTGCCAGTGTCAGAAACAACATCCTGGCGATCAACGACGTCATCGACAGCGTTTCCCGCGGCACCAGGGAGACTGATCAGGCAGCCTCCGGCCTGACGGATTCGGCTGTCGAACTGAAAGCCATGGCGAGTAAATTCCGGGTTTAACTCTACCTTATGAAGCTATGTATCAAGCCTCGACGTGTACGAGATAACTCTTGGCGGCCTTTTCTCGTATCAGTTGGCACTATTGCCTATGGTTCAGGCGATCTCTCTTAGCTCCTCGATCAAACCCTTCAGAAAATCATACCCCTTTTGCCAGAAATCCTCGGCGCTAATGTCGATTCCCGCTAGGCGGGCCGTGTCTGCCGGCGACAACGCCCCACCCGATTCCAATAGGCAACGGTAGCCCGGCTTGAAGCCTTCACCCTCTTCACTGTATTTCTGGAACAGCGCCAACACCAGCAGTTCGGCAAAGGTGTAGGAATAACAGTAAAAGCGGCTGTGGATGAAATGGCTGATGTAACTCCATCCCCAACGGTAGGCCGGGATCGCCTCCACGCTATCGCCGAACAGTCTGCCGTTCTCCTCCAGCCAGATCTCTGCGATGCGGTCATTGGACAAAAGACCCGCTTGCCGCTCATTGTGCAGGCGAAGTTCGAAACGGGTCAGCACGGTTTGGCGGAAGGTGGTGGCGATGATGTCCTCGATCTTGGCGCACAACAACGATTTGCGCACCGTTGGATCGGTTTCGCGTTCAAGCAGCATGCGGGTCAAGAGTATCTCGCCGAAAACCGAGGCGGTTTCGGCCAGGGGCAGCGGAGCGTGGTAGTTGAGCATGCTCTGTTTCCGGGCCAGGACAAAGTGCAGGCCGTGACCCGCCTCGTGGGCAATGGTGGCCAGGTCACGCAGGGTGCCAGTATAGTTGAGCAGAAGAAACGGCGGGGTTTGGGGCGAAATGCCCATGGCAAAGGCTCCGCCCGACTTTCCGGTGCGCGGCGGCACGTCCACGCGGCGCTCGTCAAAGAAGGCCCCGATTATGCGGCCGAAATCCGGATCATACTGGCTGTAGGAGGAAACCACCATGTCTCGTGCCTCGTCAAAGGCATACTGCTTCTCCGTTTCGGCCACCGGGGCGTACATGTCGCAGTTGCGGATCCTGTCCATGCCGAGCATCCTGGCCTTGAGGCGGAAATAATCCCGGGCAAGGCCGTAGTTGGCCTCGGTCACGCTCATCAGGTGCTCCACCGCCACGTCCGGGATCTCGTTGCCGATGTTGGTGGGCTGGATCGGCGTGGCATAGCCGCGCAGCTCCATCTCCTGGCCATGGTCCAGGGCCATGTTGTTGAATACCGAATTGAAGACAATGCCGTTCTCGCCGTGGCGCTCCAGGAAGGTGGTCTGGGCCCGGAAACGCACGTCGGCCGACGGATGGTGCAAAAGCGAGAGCAATTCTTCGCCGGTAAAATCGCGCTCCTCGCCGTCCAATTCCATCCGGTAGCTGAAGGATGCCGACAGTTCGTCAAACAGCTTGGTGAAGGCGTTCACGCCGGTCAGGTCTTTGCGGGTCAGGAGCCGCTCCTCGTTTTCCTTGAGACTGTATGGGCGGAATTTGCGGATGCCGTTCAGGAAGTGGACGTAGGGGGCCGACGCGGGCAGGTTGCAGAGTGATTCAAAGCTCTGGTCATCCAGGTGCATCAACTCCAGGTCGAAGAACAGCAACTGCTGCGACAGGCTGCTGCCCAGTTCTGAACAGCGTTGCGCCAGGGCACGATTGGTTTCGTCGCCCGAATCCGCGGCAAACAGCAGGTGAGCGTAACAAAACGGTTTGGCCATGCGCTCCTGCAAGGCCTCGTATTCCTGCACAGCGGACAGGATGGCGGTGCTGTCCATGTTTGCTATCTTTTCGAAGTAGCGTTCGCGAAATGCTGCGGCCAACCCGCCGAAGGAGGCCAGGTCGGTCTCAAGCTCGGGCGAATCCGGGGCAGGGTAGAGCAGGGCGGTGTTCCAGGTCAGATCGGTTTGGGACATGAGGGGCTCCAATAGTTTTAGCGTAAGCCAAAGGCTGTGTATATGAAAAGATACCTTGTTGGAAGAGCAACGTCAAGGCGAGGCGCTACCTGACCGCGGAAATTGTGATGTCGCCATACCAGGCAGTTGCTTCGCCTCCGGTATTGTCGGTATCGGTCATGATGGCAATGGCGCCGAGCTCGCGCGGCTCTTCCCCGAACAGGCAGCGGTAGTCGGCAAGGATATCCCGTTCCTCGGTCAGCCATTGTCCTGCCCGTTCGGGGCCGGATTCCACGGCCAGCATCATGGCGTGGGAGGTAAAGGCATTGGGAATGGCCTCGCTCCTGGCCATGCGGTTGGCCCAGATATAGTTGATGGCCTTGGTCTGCCAGAAAAAACGGCCGGGAAAGACGACATACACCCTGGCCGCGTAATCGTCACCGGCCTTGGTCGTTTCATCGCCGTTTTTTAGAATGCCGGCTATCTTCCACGACCAGCGCAGGTAGCGGAAGCTATTGGGATCGAGTTTCACCTTCTTGATTAGCCCCGACGCCGTCCCTTTGCTTATGGCCTTGACGACGGTCCGGCCATCGTCCCGCACCAGCGAATATTCGGTGGCGCCTTTGAAGCTCTTGGTCTCCCAGCCGACCAACCCTTCTGATGAAAAGGCGCTGACATGGTACTCGTTTGCCTGGGCTGATGCGCAGAATGCTGCCAAAGCCAGCACCAGCAGAAGTTTTCCCGCCATTGGATCTACCTTTCTTGTGTGATATGAACCGTTAAAAATCAGTAGGTTATGCTATCTAAAATTGCAATTCTTCATAATCACCGGTATATTTAATTCTACAGCAATTATATGTTAACCCAAAAAAGGAGGATTTGATGAGATCAATTGCCCGCATTTCTTTACTCATTGTTGTTTTGGCACTATCCGGAACGAATGTTTTCGGCCTTGACAAACAGGATACGAAAAAAGCGCCTCTCCAGGGCAGTACTGCTGTTAAGTCAGAGCCTGGATTTACCGTTAATCCCGGGAAAACGGCTCTGCTCATTATGGACTATGAAAACGATATCATAGGCATGCTCGCCGAGAACGTCCGGAGCCCGCTGATCGAACGGGCAAATACGATACTTAAGGCAGCGCGGCAAGCGAAGATCCAGGTCATTTATGTCGCGGTTCGGTTTCGAGAGGGGTATCCCGAGGTTAATCCTCAGAATAAACTATTCAGCAGCATGAAACAAACAGGCCGGCTTGTAGAAGGCACGCCGGGTGCGGAAATTGATTCGAGGGTTGCGCCGCAACCTGGCGATATCGTCGTCACAAAACGCCGGGTCGGTGCTTTTTCCACAACCGACCTGGAATCCATTCTCCGGGCAAAGAATATCAACAATCTCGTGATGTTCGGGTTCTCGACGAGCGGTGTAGTCTTATCGACCGTGCGCTGGGCCGCGGATATGGACTACTCGCTTGCCGTGGTTTCGGATCTTTGTGCCGATCGCGATTCCGAAGTGAACCGCGTACTCATGGAAAAAGTGTTTCCGTGGCAGGCAACTGTGGTAACGAGCGACGAATTTCTGAGGGCCATCGGCGCAAAGATCATAAAATGATCTAATGGAAAGACACCCATACTCTCTTCAATTATCAAACGAGGACAGCATGTACCCTGAATCGGATGATTTGAACGACTACCTGGTTTCCGACACGATTGTTGACTGGCAGACTCCGACTGTCCGGCAGAAGGCTCTGGAACTTACCCGGTCATTGTCGGATGAGGTCGCCAAAGCCCGTTGCCTGTACGAATGGGTGAGGGACGCCATTCCCCATACCAATGACGCCGGCCTCGACATCGTGACCTGCACGGCGAGTGAAGTGCTTCAGCACGGCACCGGGATCTGTTTCGCCAAAAGCCACCTGCTGGCTGCCCTGCTCCGGGCGGTCAATATCCCGGCCGGTTTCTGCTACCAGGTTTTGCGGATTAATCCGCCTGTCGATAATGAGCCGGTCTTGCACGGCTTCAATGCCCTCTACCTCGCGACCCTCGACACATGGATCCGGGTCGATAGCCGGGGCAACACCAATGGGATCAACGCCCAATTCAGTATCGAGAGAGAGCAGCTCGCCTTTGCCATGGACCCTATGGCTGATGAATTCATTTACGAGGCTATCTTTGCTGCTCCGGTGGACAGTGTGGTCAACAGGCTGAAAATGTACAAGACCTTACACGAACTGCGGCTTGATCTGCCCCAATGCCTGTGAATAGCAAAGAGGTGATTCTATGAACATGATTCAACTGCTCCTCCCTCTTTGCGACAACGAAGGACATCCCTTCCCGCAGTCAATCTATTTCCACGTCAGGGACGAACTCACTGAACAGTTCGGGGGGATAACAACCTATGTCAGGTCTCCCGCTGAAGGGTTGTGGAAAGAGGGACAGAGCAGTACGGTAAAGGACGAAATCGTTATTTACGAGGTCATGGCAAAGGAATTAAACCGTGGATGGTGGAAAGAATTCAGGGAGAGTTTAGAGCGCCTTTTCAGGCAGGAGTCCATAGTTGTCAGGGCAATCCTGATAGATATGCTTTGAGGATCGTCCATCTGCCATACCGGCAGAAATGTTCGTCTTCATGGGAATTCCTTTCCCGGTTGGGACACATCCCGCAATTGATTAAGGCTCTCCTTTACCTGATTATTTTCAACTCACGCTCCTGGCTGAAGAGGTATCGGACCATATTGTATTCGAACGGATAGTCGCTATCGTAATAGCGGAAGCTTTCCCTGTAGCGCAAATCCACCGTCTCCAGACCGGTGCTCCCCGTCTCGATCTCGGTGCGGGCTCCGGTACCCCCAAAGGGATCGATAGTGTTCATGATCGCCCAACGCACCCCGCCATCAACCGCAAATCCGCCAGCGCTCCGGACCGTGTTCGGGCCGAGGATTGGCAGAACCAGGTATGGCCCGGTGCCGACCCCCCAGATTTCCAAGGTATGGTCGAAGTCCTCGTTCTCCCGCCTCCAACCGAAGGCTGTCGCCGGATCGAAGAGGCCGCCTATCCCAATGGTCGAGTTGGTCAGAAACCGCCCGAGGGTCACCAGGGACTTCTTTCCTTTTGTTTGCAGGATGCAGTTGTAAAAGGTCTGAACCTCGCGGATGTTGGTGAAAAAGTTGCTGACCCCGGTCCGGGCAAAGCGGGGAACCGCCTTTTCGTACCCGGCAACGACCGGAAGGAATACAAAACGGTCGGCCTCATAGTTGAACTTGTACATGCTCCTATTGAAGCCTTCCCATGGATCGCGCGTGCGCGAAACGTGCTCGTCGTCGCTGAATTCGCGCACCATGTGCATTGGCGGAACGTCGCCGGGAAGGTATGCTCTCCCCGCGGCACAGCCGGAGAGAAACAGAACCAGAACCGTCTTAAATATCAACTTGATCGCGTTGCTAAACATGCCTTACCCCTCCTGCCTACCACGTTGACGAGCGCAGCCGATCGATCAGAAAGGCCATGTTGTCCCGGTATTCGAGATTGCCGAGGTGCCCGCCGCGGGGATAGACCTTGAGACGGGGGCCGAAAACCCGGCGTAGATAGTCGAGTTCCCCCGGAGCCAGGATGAAATCATCTTCGTTGGTAATAACCCCTATCTTCGTGGAGGAGGCAAGGTAACCTTCGATGCTTCCAAGACTCAATGTTTCAAGGAGTTCCTCTTTGGTGAGGCCGGGGCGCCTGCTTCGGAAATAGGGAAAGAAATACTCGTTGAAGTAGTCCAGGAAGGAGAGATGAAGAGAGGTCCAGAAGTAGTCGTCGAGAGAATCGCTGTTTTTCAAAGTCCTGTTCTTCGGTACAACGTAGCCGCCATGGGTCATGACGTCGGAGGCGAAAATCATGCCGGCAGAACCGATGCGGAAGGAGACCGCGATCACCCCCCCTGCTTCGTCCCGGTTCAGGAGTTGGGCCTGGTATGCCGCGAAGAGAAAATCATCGTCAATGGCGACGAAGTCCCCCTTGCGGTAGAAGTCGGTACATTTCTCCATCACGCGGTTATAGAATGTTCCTATCTTCCTTGGGCCTCCAGGGATGCGGTCCAACAACCACTCGATCCTCGACACGGAGTTGTATAGGTTCACCGCAGGGTTGAGCATCAATACCCTGCGGAAATCGAAGACCTTATACTGATCGTCCAGTTTGGCGACGAAGGCAGCCTCGGTCCCGCCGAGGCTGTATCCGGCGAGGAGGAAATCCGAGACCTCGATGCGTCCCTTGGATTGGTCCCAGATCTGCTCCATGACCCGATAGAGATCATTGGCGTCGTCTGACAGATTCCCAGGGACATGAGTGGTAGAGGCGTCGATGATGAAGTTGGGAAAAGTTGGGGAAGGGAGCGCGATTACGTGGAACCCCGCGTGGTACAAGTTCGCCATGAGGGCACCTATCCTGGCCGACTTGCTGCTTCCACCGGTCCCCGCGATGAGGAAAACCAGCGGGGCCTTCCGGTTCTGGAATGCCACCGTGTAGCGCAGTCCCCGGTCGTAAAAGAAGATCTCCGGTTTTTTCTGGTCCGTTTCCAGGACCATGGTCTTGACCGGAACCTCACCACGAGTATCCGGCCTGAGGTTCTGCGGAGTGCCCAGAATCGTCGCAGCGTAGGAGTCGTCAATGGAATAACCGTAACCTGCGCTGTCTGCCCAGGCAAAAGCCGGTATAAGTAGAAGGAAGACAAGGAGGACGCCTCCTGCAATTTTCATAATTAATCCCTTTCTCTCAGCTGTCCACGCAGCTGTCAGCCGTGGGCACTTTGGCTGCGATTCACCTTCATTCGATAGTTTGCCATCCACTTCAGTCTCCAGTAGCAGCGCGGCAAGCCTCTCCCGCCTCACTACCGCAAACCGTGCCACTACTTGGTGACTAACTGAAATGAGGCAAAACAAAAGAGGAAATCCCGCCATGCCTCCAAGAAAGAAACCACATACAAAAGCTATCCATACAGGTTTCAAAGTTCCACCTCCACTTACTTCGATACAACAAGCTGGTTTTTGTCGCACCCTCTTAACATCCGCACCAAAGATAATCGATGTCATCATCAACGAGAAGAATGTCCTTCGTTTTCATTCTGAACTCCTTTTTTAACCTGCCTTTCGTTTTGCCGTCCCGCTGATCCTTCTACCTGTTTGCCGCGAGCACTCCCCTGATCCGGTCGAGATCGTCCCCGGCCAGCCGGTACTCCAATGAAGCCTGCAACTCATCCATTTCCGCCTTTCTCAATGCCGCAACCGTTTCGGCATGTCTTGCCGCCGTCACCGTCCCGGCTTTGAGGCCGTTTTCGCTGATCCGCGCATTTTCCCTGCACAGGGACAGCGCCTCACGGGCGACATCCATCATCTGTTTCGACCGTTCCAGCTTCCGGTATGCCTTGTCGATCTCGATGCCGAGCCTCTTGTCTATCCGTGCCAGGTTCTCTTCCGCCTGCGACTGCTGTGCGACCCTCTGGCCGATTTCTCCCTTTCGTTTTCCCCAGTCGAAGATGTTCCAGGTCAGCTCCGCACCGAAGATGCCGACGTTCTTCTCGACAAACGGCGCTCCGTCCTGATAGCCGTGCTTGGCAAAGATTGTCACGTCGGGGATGTACTCGTACTTTGCCGCCCGCACGGCGTGGCGCGACTTTTCCAATGTTTCGCGAGCTGCCAGAAGTTCACCGTTTCTGGCACGTGCCTCGTCATAGGACTGGTCCTTTAACGGTTCCGTCAGCTCCGGGAGTCCGGCCTCGGTCACTTCCAGAATTGCATCACCGGGCAGACCCAATAAGTCGTCGAGGTCCGAAGTCACGTCCGAGATGCGGTTCTCCGCGACGAGAAGCGCCTGCCTGCTCTGGAGCAGATTGGCCTTCGCCGCGGTCATTGCAACATCAAGCACATTCCCCGCCTTTACCGCCTCCTCGGCCTCGCGCATGTTCTCCTGTGCCGCAGTGAGCGAGGCCTGGGCGGCCTCCCTTTCCTTGCAGGCAATCAGCAATGCGTAATAGAGTTGATGAACGGCAAGAACCGTTTCGTTTTCCGACTTGGTCAGCTCCGCTTTCGCAATGCCGCGATCTGCACGGGAAATCTCATTGGCTTCATGGATCTTCAAAAGCTGCGTCGTCGGCTGGCCGAGGGTGGTTTCGCTGTACAGCATGGTTGAGTGGCTCTGGCTTATCTTCATATCGTTGTTGGGAAAAGGGCTGCCGCCAATATTTCCCATACTCCCGGCCGGAATGGTGATGATTTGTTTGTCGGACAAGGCCATCAACTTGGTGTTGTTGGAAAGGAGCGGAAAATACTGGGACCGCGCCGACACTATCTTCTGATCGCTTTCCTTCACCCTGCTCCGGGCGATGTTGAGCACCGAGTTCTGCTTCAGAGCAAGTTCAACCGCCTGCGACAGCGTCAGGGAATGTTTCACAGGCTCCGCGGAAGCTTCCCTCCCCCCTGTGAGGAGAACACATGCCATGATTGCCACGGCGACGGCCGCTCCAGAGTTACTGGATCGCCCCTTGATGGAGCGCGATTTGACGGCCACGTAGAGGACGGGAACGACCAGCAGGGTGAAGAACATCGAGAAGATGAGACCGAAGGCTATGACGCTCGCCAGCGGGCTCCAGAGGCTCG
>PLYK01000071.1 GCA_003151775.1 Geobacter sp.
TCCATCAAGATCATCGGCGAGGAAACCAAGAACAACGCCCAGGCCTACTTCGTTTACGACTCCAAGAAGGCCGGATCCATGACCACGTCGCACCTCCGCTTCGGCAAGAAGCCGATCCGCGCCCCCTACCTGGTCCAGGAGGCCGATTTCGTGGCCTGCCACAACTTCTCCTTTCTGGAGAAGTACGACATGCTCTCCAAGGCCAAGAAAGGGGCCACCTTCCTGCTCAACGCCCCCTTCAACCACGACGAGGTGTGGGACTGCATTCCAAAGGAGGTGCAACAGCAGATCATCGACAGGAAGCTCAAGTTCTACGTGATCGACGGCGTCAAGCTGGGCAATGAGATCGGCCTTGGACCCCGCATCAACGTGATCATGCAGACCTCCTTCTTCAAGATATCCAACATCATTCCGCTCAAGACCGCAGTCGCCTCCATCAAGGATGCCATCAAGAAGAGCTACGGCAAGGCCGGCGAAAAGGTGCTGGAAATGAACTACAAGGCGGTGGACGCCGGCCTGAACAACCTCTACGAGGTCAAGGTCCCCTCCAAGGCCACCAGCAAGCTGAGGATGGCCCCCGCCGTCTCCGCCAAGGCGCCCAAGTTCATCAAGGAGGTCACCGGGGTGATCGTGGCCGGTCTGGGCGACGACCTGCCGGTCTCCAAGATGCCGGCCGACGGCACCTTCCCCACCGCCACCTCCCAGTACGAGAAGCGCAACATCGCCATCGACATCCCGGTATGGGACGAGAAGCTCTGCATCCAGTGCGGCATCTGCTCGTTTGTCTGCCCCCACGCCGTGGTGCGCATGAAGGCCTATGACGCCAAGCTGCTCAAGGGCGCCCCGGCAAGCTTCAAATCCGCTGATTGCAAGATCCCCGAGATGGCCGGCAAGAAGCTCACCGTTCAGGTGGCCCCCGAGGATTGCACCGGCTGCGGCGCCTGCGCCTACAACTGTCCGGCCAAGGACAAGCAGAATCCAGACCACAAGGCGCTGGACATGCACTTCCAGCCCCCCCTGCGCGCCCAGGAAGCCGGGAACTTCGACTTCTTCCTCAAGCTGCCCGACGTGGACCCGACCCAGGTCAAACTGGAGACCCTGCGCAGCAACCAACTGGTGCGCCCGCTGTTCGAGTTTTCAGGCGCCTGCGCCGGCTGCGGCGAGACGCCCTACCTGAAGCTGCTCTCCCAACTGTTCGGCGACCGCATGCTGATCGCCAACGCAACCGGCTGCAGCTCGATCTACGGCGGCAACCTCCCCACCACCCCCTGGGCTCAGCGGGCCGACGGCCGTGGTCCGGCCTGGTCCAACTCGCTGTNNTCGAGGACAACGCCGAGTTCGGCTTCGGCATGCGCCTGACCGTGGACCAGTTCAACAAATCGGCCCTGGACTATCTGAACGAGCTTGCCGGCAGCAAGGCCTTTGCCCCCAGCGCCAAGCTGATCAAGGAGATCATCGGGGCGGACCAGTCCACCCAGACTGGAATCGAGGAACAGCGCGGCCGCGTCGAGAAGCTGATGGCGGCCCTGAAGGGGAGCAAGGAGCAGGCCGCGCGGCTCTTGGTCCCCATCGCCGACTACCTGGTGAAGAAGTCGGTCTGGTGCATCGGCGGCGACGGCTGGGCCTACGATATCGGTTACGGCGGCCTGGACCACGTCATCGCCTCGGGCAAGAACGTCAACCTGATCGTGCTGGACACGGAGGTCTATTCCAACACCGGCGGCCAGGCATCCAAGTCCACCCCGATGGCCGCTGTGGCCCAATTTGCGGCCGGCGGCAAGTCGGTGGCCAAGAAGGACCTGGGCATGATGGCCATGGCCTACGGCTCGGTCTACGTGGCCACGGTTGCACTCTCCAACCCGGCCCAGTGCGTCAAGGCCATGCTGGAGGCCGAGGCCTTTGACGGGCCGTCCCTGATCATAGCTTACTCCCACTGCATTGCCCACGGCATCAACATGACCACCGCCGTGGACGAGCAGAAGAAGGCGGTGCAATCCGGCTACTGGCCGCTCTACCGTTACAATCCGGCCCTGGCCGCCGAGAACAAAAACCCCCTGCAACTGGACAGCAAGGCGCCGACCATCTCCCTCGAAGAGTTTGCCTACGGAGAGAATCGCTGGAAGGTGCTCCAGAAGAGCAATCCCGACGCAGCGGCCAAGCTGATGCAAAAGGCCAGCGTCTATGCCGCCAACCGGTTCGCGTATTTCCAGAAACTGGCGGCGCTGACCTACGACGAAAACAAGTAGCCGTAATAAACACCTAATTTAATAACGAGGCCCCGTGGCATGTACGGGGCCTTTTTTCCTTTTTCCGTTGCCGGCAACTCATTCCAAGTTGCATTCAAGTTGACATTTTGAAGACCTTTGAGGTTTTGAAAACCTCAAAGGTCTGGCCTGAAATATGTGCCATCTTGAATGCAAAAGCGAATCAGATACGGCATATCTGGGACATCTTTGCGAGGAAACATGAAGAGCATTTTTATTGCCGGTTGCGGCTACATCGGCCGGCGCGTCGCCCGCCTGGCCGGCGCATCGGGGTTCAAGACGGCCTGTCTGGTCAGGTCGACAGAGCGTGGCGGCGAGTTGGAACAGTTGGGTTTCAGGACGATTGTCGCCTCTTTGGATGATCCTGCCGGGATACCGATGCTGGAGGCAGCGGCCGGGGGGGTGCTGCTGTATTGCGTGCCGCCGCCCGGCGGCGGGCTTTTCGACACGCGGGCCAGGAATCTCTGCGCCGGCCTGGCCCTGCCGGCGCCCCCGGCGAAGATCGTCTACCTGAGCGCCACCTCGGTCTACAGCGAAACCAATGGCGGCGTGGTGACGGAGGCGTCGCCCACCGCCCCGGCATCGGCCATGGGCAAACGGCGGCTCGATGCCGAAGCCGTCTTCCGGGAGTTCGGAGCGGCCCACGGCGCAGCGGTGGTCATCCTGCGGATCAGCGGCATCTACGGCCCCGGCCGCCTGCCGCTCATGCAGATCAGCCAGGGGCAACCGCTCCTGCGGGAAGAGGAGTCAGGCTCCAGCAACCGCATCCATGCCGACGACCTGGCGCAGGTCTGTCTGGCAGCGGCCGAGAAGGGCTTGGACGGCGACATCTTCAACGTCAGCGATGGCCATCCCGGCAGCATGACCAGCTATTTCAACGCCGCAGCAGACGCCCTGGGCATGCCCCGTCAGCCCCAGGTGACGCTGGAGGAGGCGCGCCGGGCCATGTCCCCCTTGATGTTCTCCTACGTGAGCGAGTCGCGGGTGGTGGACAATACCCGTATGCTGGAGAGATTGGGCATCAGGTTGCGTTGCCCCACCCTGGCGGAGGGGCTGCCCGCATCGGTCCAAGCGTCATTAAGATCCTGACCGCCGCATCCCTCTCCCCGACCGGGGAACGGCTCAGGGAAATCTTTCTCCGGCTGCTGGAGCGCTTCGGACCGCGCTTCTGGTGGCCGGCCGAAACCCCCTTCGAGGTCTGCCTCGGGGCGATCCTGACTCAGAACACCGCCTGGACCAATGTGGAAAAGGCCATCAGCGCCCTGAAGGGAGCCTGTGTGCTGACCGTCGAGGGTATAGAGGCCACCCCGGCCGGCCGTCTGGCGGAACTGATCCGGCCGTCCGGCTACTACAACGTCAAGAGTCTCAGGATCAAGGGGTTTGTGGAATGGCTCCGGGAGCGCCACAACGGCTCCCTGGACGTGATGTTCAACGGAGAGTGGCGCGAGCTGCGCAAGGAGTTGCTGAAGGTAGCCGGCATCGGTCCGGAGACCTGCGATTCGATCCTGTTGTACGCCGGGAAAAAGCCGACCTTCGTGGTCGATGCCTACACCCGGCGCCTGTTCCACCGTTTGGGCCTGCTTGCGGCAGTCGCCGGCTACGATGAGACGCGCCTTATGTTCATGGAGCATCTTCCCGGCGATGCCCTGCTGTTCAACGAGTACCACGCCCTGATCGTGGAGGAGTGCAAGACCTTCTGCCGTACCCGCCCGCTGTGCGACCGCTGCCCACTGGCGCTGCAATGTTCCACCTTCCATTCCGGCTGCAACCCGTAACCCTGACCAAATTACTATGCTTTCCAGATATTTACATGTGATAACGAAATGTTAGGCATCTTTCACGCTTGCCAGGGCACAAGCTGTCTGGTAGAATGAGAATACAGAAAACATTGCGAGGGTTCCCTAAGAACCCTCATTTGCCCTGGTGACTTTCCCTCCTAGTTACCGGGGTGTTTTTTGCTGTACCTCAATCTGACGTCATGAGGAATACGTTGCACCATCAGAAACGTTGCCTCGTCCCCTATGGGGGGCTGATTTCAAAGCCGCTTCCTTTGGGCGCGGATCTTTACTCATGAAAAGGTTAGGGACTCGGAACTTACCAATATACCGTTTTACATCTCATCTTCAGGCCATCTTTGCCGCCCCTTCAATCACAAAATCCTCAGCGTAGCCCTGCTACACCTGCGGTTTTGCTCAATCAGGGGCAACA
>PLYK01000080.1 GCA_003151775.1 Geobacter sp.
CTGCTCTACGGCCCGCCCGGCCTCGGCAAGACCACCCTTGCCATTATCGTGGCCTGCGAGATGGGGGTCAACATCAAGTCCACATCAGGACCGGTCATCGAGCGCCCCGGCGACCTGGCGGCCATCCTGACCAATCTGGAACCCCACGACGTACTCTTCATCGACGAGATCCACCGGCTTTCCCACGTGGTGGAGGAGATCCTCTACCCGGCCATGGAGGATTTCCAACTGGACATCATCATCGGCCAGGGGCCGAGCGCCCGCAGCATCAAGCTCGACCTGCCGCGCTTCACCCTGGTGGGGGCCACCACCAGGGCCGGGCTGCTCTCCTCGCCGCTGCGCGACCGCTTCGGCGTGATCTCGCGCCTGGAATTCTACACCGAACAGGAGTTGGCCACCATCATCAGCCGCTCATCCCGTATCCTGGGGATGGTGATCGAACCCCAAGGCGCCGTCGAACTCGCCCGGCGCAGCCGCGGCACCCCCCGCATCGCCAATCGTCTGCTGCGGAGGGTGCGGGATTTTGCCCAGGTACGGGCCAACGGTGTAATCACCCGCACTGTCGTCCAAGATACCCTCAAGCTGCTGGAGATCGACGAGATGGGCTTCGACCAGATGGACCGCATGATTCTTTTGACGATCATCGACAAGTTCACCGGCGGCCCGGTGGGGCTGGACACCATCGCCGCGGCCATCGGCGAGGAGAGCGACACCATCGAGGACGTGTATGAACCGTTTTTGATCCAGAACGGCTTTCTGAACCGCACCCCGCGCGGCCGGGTCGCCACCCGTGCCGCCTATCTGCACTTCGACCGCATAGCGCCGGAATCACCCCAGGGGAACCTGTTCTGACAATGCAGCAGTTTTTCGATTTTCCCATGACACCCGCGTACAGCTTCGACAGCTTCGTCGCCTGTGACGGCAACGCCGCAGCCCTGCAGTTTGCCCGGCGCATCGCCGATCCCTCCGATGCCGAGAACCTCCTCTACCTGTACGGCCCGACCGGATCCGGCAAGACGCACCTTTTGCAATGCATCGCCCGTTCCCTGAATCCCGCCGACGCTGAAACCGCCTGTTACCTGACATGCCGCGACAGCTTTTCCGCCCGGGATCTGGTCGCCCGTTTCTGCGGCGCATCGGCCCTGGTGGTGGATGACCTGCATCTCTTGCCCGACGAGGCCGCCCTGCGGGCCGCTCTGTGGCAGTTGTTCAACGACTTCAACTCCGGCGGCCGGAAAGTGGCCTTGGCCGGCCTCCTGCCGCCCCGCGAACTGCCCCATCTGGACGATCACCTGGTTTCGCGTCTTTTGTGGGGCCTGGTTGCCTGCGTGGATGCCACTGACGACCATTCGCGGCGCATGATCCTGAAAAAGATCGCCGACGACCGCCAGGTGCGGGTGCCCGATGATGTGGTCGATTACATCCTTATGACCGCCAGCCGCGAGGTTGGCGCTTTGATCGCGGCCTTTGAGGCGCTCTTCCGGCTTTCCATGGCCGAACAGCGCCGCATAACCCTGCCGCTGGCCCGCCAATCCCGTGAAAGCACGGGGGTGGCGCCATGACGCCCCCCTTCCGTAACCGTCTGAAGACCCCCGAAGAGGTCGAGCTGGAACGCAAGCAACGGGAGCTGAAGCGCCACCAGGACGAACTGGGCGACTGGGAACGGATGTTTTCCGGCCTCAAGACCGAGATCCGCACCTTTGAACAGCTCTACGAGGACACCGTTGGGGGGCGGATCACCGTACTGGAAGAGCTGGAATGGCAGTTGAACGGCATCCTCGGCACGGAAAAGACGCCTCCCCGCCAGGAACCGCTGTCGGACGAGCATGCGTTCAGCCATTTTCACCACACGACCGACCTGCTCGACGAAGAGGATGAGGCACCGCCCGACACCTCCTCAATGAGCATCAAGTCGCTCTACCGGGGGGTCGCCAAGGCGGTGCATCCCGACTTGGCCTCGGGCGAGGCGGACCGTCTGCGGCGCCAGGAATTGATGGCCGTTGCCAACCAGGCCTACGAATCGGGCGACCGCAAATCCCTTGAAGAGCTGTTCTGGGACTGGGAGGTCGGGACCGGCGCCGTCTCCGGCAAGGGCGTTGCCTCGGAACTGGTGCGGGTGATCCGCCAGATCGCCCGGGCCCAGCAGAATATCCATGCCGTCATCCTCCGGATCGACGAGTTGAAGCAGACGGACATCTATAGCTTCAAGCTGCGGGTGGCTGAAGCCATGACAGAGGGGATCGATCTTCTGGCAGAGATGGTTGCCAAGGCGGATGAGGATATTGCCCTGCTGCGCAAACGGCTGTCGATGCTGCGGGGTGAGGAGGACGTGACCGAGAGCCGGAATTCGCCTCATGTGAGAACGCGTGTCATCCGTTTTCCTGCGGATAAGAGTTACGGCACACTCTATGCCCGCAACAAAAGCTCAATGGACTATCGCGACTGGCAATGGCTGGGGAGCGCGCGGGGCGTGAAGGAGGTCTTTCTGGGCAAAGCGGTGCGGCTGGACGTCAAGGGGGGGGGCGGCAACGGGCTGGATTTCCTGGACAGCCTGCATCCGGAGGATCTTCAGGCCCTGTTCCTGAGCGACATCGGCGACAGCGCCCTGGCGCATGTCACACATCTTACGGGACTTCAGGAATTGTGTCTATCCAACACCACCGTCAGCGAGGAAGGGCTTGCTCATCTCGCTCCACTTTGCGGATTGCAGCGCATCTACATCTATCACACCGCCGTCGGCGACCGGGGGCTCCACAACCTGACCTGTCTCAAGGGGTTGAAATGGCTGACCTGCAGCGGAACAATGATCAGCGAGGAGGGCCTGAAGCGCCTCCGCCGGGAAATGCCCGGCTGCAAGGTCGTCAATTTCAAGTGGCGCTACGATACATGAGGAAGGGAACAGGTAGCCGCATGTCCGTCAGCCAGGATCAACTCTCCACGATCATTCACGCAATCATCGCAGACACCTCCCTCACACCACAACAGGTCGCAAACACCGTTGAACTCCTGCAGGAGGGGGCCACCGTCCCCTTTATCGCCCGCTACCGCAAGGAGCGCACCAATGAGCTGGATGAGGTCCAGATTCGCGCCATTGAGGAACGATTTGTCTATTTCTGCGAACTTGAGGAACGCAAGCTGACGATCCTCAAGTCCATTGGGGAACAGGGCAAACTGACTCAGGAACTGCGGGAGCGGATCGAGGCCACGCGCCAGAAAACCGAGCTGGAAGACCTATACCTCCCCTACAAGCCCAAACGGCGCACCAAGGCCACCATTGCCCGCGAACGGGGGCTGGAGCCGCTGGCCGACTTGATGGCGGCCCAATCGCTGACCGCCGGGACGCCGGAGGATGCGGCCCTGGCGTTTGTAGATCCTGACAAGGGGGTGCCGGACATTGCCGCCGCTCTGGAGGGGGCCGGGCACATCCTGGCCGAAAGGCTGTCCGTCGATGCGGACGCCCGTGCCATGGTGCGTCGCCTGACCTGGGAGCAGGGGGTGTTCACCTCGCGGGTGGCTTCCGACAAGAAGGACCAGGTCACCAAATTCGAGATGTACTACGACTACCAGGAACCGCTGAAGGGGATTCCCTCCCACCGCATGCTGGCCATGCGTCGCGGCGAGAAGGAAGAGGTGCTCATCCTGACCGTCACGGCGCCGCTGGAGCAGATCCTGGCCGGTTTGAAGGCCCGTCTGATCACCGCAGGCAGCATCTTTACCCCGCTTTTGGAGGGGGTGGCCGAAGATGCCTACAAGCGCCTGATCGCCCCTTCCATCGAGGTGGAACTGCGCCTGGAGGCCAAGAACCTGGCCGACGAGGTGGCCATCCGGGTCTTCGGCGGCAACCTGCGCAACCTGCTTTTGGCCCCGCCGGCAGGCGACAAGCGGGTACTGGGCATCGATCCGGGGCTGCGCACCGGTTCCAAGCTGACGGCGGTGGACGGCACCGGACGTTTTCTGGAGCATGTCACCATCTACCCCCACACCGGCGCGGCACGGGCGCCCCAGGCCAGGCAGGAACTGCTGCGTCTGGTGGAGAACCATAACATCGAGATGATCGCCATCGGCAACGGCACAGCCGGCAGGGAGATGGAGCTGTTTGCCAGAGAGACATTGGCGGAAGCGGGCAGGCACGTAGCAGTGGTGATGGTCAGCGAGGCCGGCGCCAGTGTCTATTCAGCCTCGGATATCGCCCGGGAGGAGTTTTCCGACCTGGACCTGACGGTGCGGGGCGCCATCTCCATCGCCCGGCGGCTCCAGGACCCGCTGGCCGAACTGGTCAAGATCGACCCCAAGAGCATCGGCGTGGGCCAGTACCAGCACGACGTGAACCAGACCATGTTGAAGAAGGCACTGGACGACGTGGTGGAGTCGTGCGTCAACTACGTCGGGGTGGACCTGAACACCGCCTCCTGGGCGCTGCTTTCCTATGTTTCCGGCGTGGGACCGGCCCTGGCAAAGGCGATTGTCGGCCACCGCGACCGGCAGGGGGCCTTTGTGTCCCGCAAGGCGCTCTTGGAGGTGGCCCGTTTCGGGGCCAAGGCCTTTGAGCAGGCAGCCGGTTTTCTCCGCATCCGCAACAGTGCCCACCCCTTGGACAACACCGCCGTGCATCCCGAACGTTACCCGCTGGTGGCGGCCATGGCTGCCGACCGGGGGGTGACCCTGGCCCAACTGGCCGCAGATCCCGCCCTGGCTGCCAGCATCGACCTGCGCCGCTACGTGAGCGACAGCGTCGGCATGCCCACCCTACGGGATATCATCGAGGAGTTGAAGAAGCCGGGCCGCGACCCGCGCAGCCAGTTTCAGGCCGCTAATTTTCGGGATGACATCCGGGAGATAACCGATCTGAAGGCAGGGATGATTCTGCAGGGGGTCGTGACCAACGTGACCGCCTTTGGCGCCTTTGTGGACATCGGGGTCCACCAGGACGGCCTGGTGCACATAAGCCACCTGGCAAGCCGCTATGTCAAGGACCCCAACGACGCGGTCACGGTGGGGCAGGTGGTCAAGGTCAAGGTGTTGTCGGCGGATGCGCAGCGCAAGCGGATCGCGCTTTCCATCAAGGAGGCCGAGGCGGGTGGGGAAAGGCCCCAGCGCGGCCCAAAACCGGCTGCCGTGGCGCAGGTAGCGAAAACCGGCCTTGATGTCAGTGCCATGGAGAAGGCCGGTTTCCGGATCAAGCGGAAGTAGATAAATTCTGCCCCAATACCCGGCTTTGTTTAACGGCAAAGTTTTAACTTCACAAACGATCACTGTTTATTTTGGCCACTCACTTGCTCCCACCCCCCTCAACTGGTATAATTTACTTGCCTTTCTTAAATCCGTTGCAACTTCAGAAAGCTCCCCGTTCGTGACACCATTGACCTTCCCGATCCTGATGAGTGCAGCTATCAATGTATACGACAAGAGGAGTTTTCTTGATATTAAGCATGCCTGACAAAAGCCACTTTTGGAATAATCAGATACTTCGAAAGAAGGGAGCATACGGCAGGATGAAAAGCTCGAAGACGGACATATGGAGGTCACACCATGGCTGAGAAAAAAATCCCTCAAATTGATAATGCCGGGCTGCGCCGGATTGCGGAAGAGCGGCTCGGAAAGGGCGCAGGGACAGAGCACAGGGCACTGGATGAGACGCAGCGGCTTCTTCATGAACTCGAAATTCACAAGATTGAGCTGGAAATGCAGAATGCTGAACTCAGCACTGCCAGGGCTGATGCGGAGGCGATGCTGGAGAAGTACACCGATCTCTATGAATTTGCCCCGGTGGGCTACTATACCCTCGACCGCAAGGGAACGATTCTCAGCGTTAATTTAACCGGCGCCGGCCTCCTTGGGATTGAGCGTTCGCGGCTGATCTGCCGGAGCTTCGAACATCTCGTCGCCGATATGGCCCGTCCCGCCTTTGCCGCCTTCCTCGAAAGGGTCTTTACGAGCCTTGCCAAAGAGACCTGCGAGTTGCCACTGCTGAAGGAGGGCCACCCGCCGCTCTTCGTGCAGATCGAGGCAATGGCTGCCTCATCAGGTCAGGAATGCCGCATTGCGTTGATTGATATTACAGAGCGTATGACGGCCGAGGATGTACTTCGCAGGGTGAAAGAGGCAGTAGAGGAGGCGCTTCAAAAGGTGGATGAGGCTACCGGAGAGGCGTTCCTGATGGTGGAAGAGGCGGCAGAAGCGGCGCTGCTAAGGACGCATGAGACAAAGACGCCTTTAACGCTGGAAGAGGCAGCCGATGCAACGCTTCGCAAGGTGGAAGAGGCCGCTAATATGGCGCGGCGAAAGGTGGATGAGGCCGCCGAAGAGGCGCGTCTAAAGGTAAAGGAGGCAGCAAAGACGCTTCGACAGGAGAAAGGTGCAACGGATTTGGCGCTTCAAAAACTGGAGAAGGCAGCAGAGGAGGCGCGTGTAAAATTGGAAAAGGCCGCGGAGCAGGGGATTCGAAAGTTGAAATTGGCTGCAGTGGCGCTGCAAAAGATGACCGAAGCTACCGATGCGCTTCGACTGGAGAAAGTGTTGGCCGAGGCCAGCACCAAGGCAAAGAGCCAGTTCCTCGCCAACATGAGCCACGAACTGCGTACCCCGATGACCGGCGTCCTCGGCATGCTCGATCTGGCTCTTGCCGGCAACCTCGAAAAGGAACAGCGGGAATTCATCACTGTAGCCCAATCATCGGCACGTTCCCTGATCCGTATCCTCAACGACATCCTTGACCTGACAAAGATCGAGATGGGTAAATTCTCGATAGAAGAGCAACCGTTCTCTCTGCGGAAATGCGTGGAAGATACGAAAAACATCCTTCTTCCCGCATCGAAGAACAAGGGGCTTGATCTCGATTTCATGGTGGCTGACAATGTGCCGGAGACCCTGGTCGGAGACCAGACACGGATAAATCAGATCCTGACTAATCTGGCGGGCAATGCGGTAAAGTTCACCCAAAAAGGGCGGGTGGAACTGCGTGTCACGGCGGGTGGCGACATCCCAGGCGGCAAGCGGGAAGTCAACTTCACCGTTGCCGACACCGGCATAGGGATTCCTGACGACAAGAAACATCTCCTTTTCCATGCCTTCAGGCAAGCGGACGAATCGCATGCCCGTGAGTACGGCGGCACCGGCCTAGGTCTTGCCATAAGCAAGGAAATCGTTGAACGTATGGGTGGAACAATCACATTCACGAGCGAAGAGGGGAAAGGGAGCACTTTTTCCTTTGTCATCCCTCTTGGTGAGCCTGAAACCGAGCGCGACACGACCTTCGCGCCAGTGGAAACGGCAACGGCATGGGATGCCCCCCGCACTGAAGAGACAAGAAAACCGCGCCTCCTCGCCGCCGAGGACGATCCGGTAATCAGCGACATTCTTGGATTGATGTTTCGGCGCACAAATTACGAAGTAGACATCGCGGGGAATGGGCTGAAAGTGGTCGAGATGTGGGAAAACGGGAATTACGATCTCATCCTGATGGACGTGCAGATGCCGCTCATGGACGGTTTCGGGGCTACCGCCGCCATACGGGAGAAAGAGCGCACCCGCGGCGGCCATGTCCCCATCGTCGCCATGACGGCCTATGCCCTCAAAGAGGACAAGGAGATGTGCTTCAACGCCGGAATGGACGCTTACATTTCCAAGCCTATTGATTTCGCCGTATGCAGACAACTGATAGAGGAGGTTCTCAAAAAACGGCTTTGATCGGTGATAGGTCAAACTGAGAAAATTATTGTTTATCCCTCTATCCTCGGGAACAGGGCTTCGGCCTTGGTAATCGCCGTACCCTCCCTCAGGCCGCCCCAGGCCAAGCCGACCAGAGACCTTTCCTCCCCGCATCCCAGGCTGGCCAGCGCCTTCTCCGCCGTGGCCGGCAGGAACGCCGACAGGATAATGTGCACGATGCGCTGGGACTCCAGCAGGCAGTACATGACCGTGGCCAGCCGTTCCTTTTTGGCCGGGTCCTTGGCCAGGGTCCAGGGGGCCGACTCGTCGATGTACTTGTTGCCCGCCGAGATCACCTCCCAGATGGCCTGGAGCGCCTTGCTGAAGGCCAGATCGTTCATGCACGCAAAAACGGCGGCGATCATCTCTTCGGTGCGTTTTTTCAGGGCAAGGTCGCTCTCGTTCAACCCCGCCGGAGGGGGCAGGATGCCGTTGAAATACTTGACCGCCATGGCCGTTGACCTGCTGAGCAGGTTGCCCAGGTCGTTGGCCAAGTCGGAATTGATCCGCTGGACAAGGGCTGAGTGGGAGAAGTCGCCGTCCAGGCCGAAGGGCACCTCGCGCAGCAGGAAATACCTGACCGCGTCCACGCCGTACTTGTCGATCAGCATGTTGGGCTCGACCACGTTTTGCAGGCTCTTGCTCATCTTCTGGCCTTCAATGGTCCACCAGCCGTGGGCAAAGACCTTTTCCGGCAGGGGCAGGCCGGCCGCCATCAGGAAGGTGGGCCAGTAAACAGCGTGGAAACGCAGGATGTCCTTGCCGATCAGGTGCACGTTGACCGGCCAGAAGCGCTTGTAGTCATCGGTCGCCTCTGGATAGCCCAGGGCCGTGATGTAGTTGGTCAGGGCGTCGAACCAGACGTAAATAATATGCTTGTCGTTGTCCGGCACCGGGATGCCCCAGGTAAAGGTGGTGCGCGATACGGACAGGTCGCGCAGCCCCTCTCTTACGAAGGAGATGATCTCGTTGCGCTTGCTCTTGGGCTGGATGAAGTCGGGATGGGACTCGATGTGGGCCAGGAGTTGGTCC
Organism: Geobacter sp.; assembly: GCA_003151775.1. Classification (GTDB taxonomy): domain Bacteria; phylum Desulfobacterota; class Desulfuromonadia; order Geobacterales; family Pseudopelobacteraceae; genus Oryzomonas. The sequence goes on from PLYK01000080.1 coordinate 8,740, forward strand.
TGGTATTTGCTCATGCGGAAGAAGTAGGACTCCTCTTTCAGCTTTTCAACCGGCCGGTTGCAGTCGGGGCAGCGGCCGTCTATCAACTGGGTCTCGGTCCAGAAGGTTTCGCATGGGGTGCAGTACCAGTCTTCGTACTCACCCAGGTAGATGTCGCCCTTTTCGAGGATATCCTTGAAGATATGGGCAACGCCCTTTTTGTGGCGTTCCTGGGTGGTCCTGATGAAGTCGTTATTGGAGATGCCCAAACGTTCCCAGAGCGCCTGGAAGCGCTTCACCACCCGGTCGGCCAGTTCCAGCGGCGTTTCGCCGGCGGTCGTGGCGGCCTTTTCCACCTTCTGGCCATGCTCGTCGCTGCCGGTCAGAAAATAGACGTCATACCCCAAAAGACGCTTGTAGCGGGCCAGGACGTCGGCCGCTACCGTGGTATAGGCGTGGCCGATGTGGGGCACGTCGTTGACATAGTATATGGGCGTGGTGAGGTAGAACGTAGGTTTCATGTCATGCTCCCGGAGTTTTTGGCGTTTTGGCGCCGGTATCGGGTTTGTCGCCCTGTTCGTTGCGATGGCCGTGCTTGCGGTGCCGGTTTCTGCGGCGCCCCTCCTGTTTCTTCTGGTCATCCTGCGCCTCGGCGCCGCCGGCCTCGACGACAGGGGGGGCGGCAGCAACGGCCGCCTTGCTCTCCTGCCGCTTCTCCAAAGGCGGATGAGAGATGAGGGATGAGGGAGGTGGCTGGTGGGGCCTGCGTTCACGCTGCTCACGGCGGGCCTCCGGCGGTGGAGCGGCCGTAGGGGGGGCTGGGGCCGGGAGCGCATCAGCGGCGCTGTCGCTCAGTATCTCGTCGCGCCGGATGGTGATCTGCTTGTTGTCGTCGAGCCTGAGGGTGATAGTGCCGGTCAGGATGTTGATCTTGTCGATGACGCCGGCAGCGGAGGGGGTACGCACCCGCTTCCCGCATTTGGGAAAGTTTTTCTTCAGGCAGCAGTAGGTTTCGTATTCGTAATCCAGGCAGCAGAGCAGGCGGCCGCATTGCCCCGATATCTTGCTGGGGTTCAAGGCCAGGTTCTGCTCCTTGGCCATCTTGACCGACACCGGCTGGAACTCGCGCAGGAACGAGGAGCAGCACAACTCCCGGCCGCAGATGCCGATCCCGCCGATCATCTTTGATTCGTCGCGCACGCCGATCTGGCGCATCTCGATGCGGGTGTGGAAGGTGTGGGCCAGGTCCTTGACCAGGTCACGAAAATCGACCCGGCCGTCGGCGGTAAAATAAAATATGGCCTTGCTGCTGTCGAACTGGTATTCCACCCGCACCAGCTTCATTTGCATGCCGCGTTCCATGATCCGTTTGAGGCAGAAGCCGAAGGCGCTTTTCTCCAGTTGCCGGGTGCGTTCACGGGTCGCCATGTCGTCCGGCGTGGCCTTGCGCCGGATGGCAACCAGGTTTTCGGGCACCCCCACGGTGCGTTCGACCGGACCCCGTAAAACGGCGCCGATCCCCAGACCGCGTTCGGTCTCCACCACGACCTCGTCGCCTGGGGCCAGGTCCAGGTCTCCGGCGTCAAAATCGTACAGTTTGCCGGCTGTTGAAAATTGTATGGCTACGATNNTATTACGCCGTGGCGGCTATCCTCATGAAGAGCCGGTCCAGGGCGAGCTTGCTGTTGGCGTTGCGCTGGACCGCACGCCGGGTTTCCAGGCAATCGTCCAGTATCTGCAACGCCTGCTTAAGGGGCCATTTGGCGGCAAAACCCAAAAGGGCCGGGCGGGCCGCCTGGTTGACGATGTCGGCGCTGCCGGCCGTCAGGTGGGCGGTATCCTGCATGAACGAGATCAGCATGTCCAGGGTTTCCAGGGTCTCGTCCCGGCTCGTGCCCAATTCCTCGGAAGCGTCGAAGATGGTGGCTATCCTGTTCCGGTCGAGCGCCGAAAGGCGCGCCAGCAGGATCGCCTGGCGGTTGCCCAGGGCCTCGTTGTCCAGTTCCAGTGCCCGCTGGATGCTCCCCTCCGCCATGGGGGCCAGCATCTCCGCCGCCTCGGGAGTCATGCCGCGCCGTTCCAGCAAAAGCCGGATGTTCTCGGGCGACAGGGCCGAGAAACGGATCAGCTGGCAGCGGGAACGGATGGTCGGCAGCAGCATGCCGGCGTTCTCGGTCAAAAGGATGATGATGGCGTTGCCGGGCGGCTCTTCCAGGGTCTTGAGCAGCGAGTTGCCTGCTGCCGGGTTGAAGCGCTCGGCCGACTCGATGATGCAGGCCTTGCGCGGCGCCTCGTAGGGGCGCAAGGACAGGTCGCGCTGCAATTCCCTGACCTGCTCGATCTTGATGAACTGGCCGTCCGGCTCGATGTAATGGATGTCGGCATGGGAATCGGCCGCCACCTTGCGGCACGGGGCGCAGGCGCCGCAGGCATCGTCTTCGTGCTCCGTGCAGAAGATGGCCTGCACCAGGGCTCGGGCGGTCGTCCTGCGTCCGCAGCCGGCCGGCCCCTCGAACAGGTAGGAGTGGGAGGTCTTTTTGGACCGGAGCGCCCGGCGGAATACCTCGACGACCCGCTCATGCCCTATGATGTCAGCGAACGGCATGGCGCTGTTCCTCCAGGCGTGAGGCTACCTGGCGAATGATGCCGGCGGCGATTTGTTCCACCGGACCGCTGCCGTTCACGGTCAGAAAACGGTGCGGCTCTCCGGCGGCCAGGGCCAGATACCCTTCCCGGACCCGCTGGTGAAAGGCCAGGGCCTCCAGTTCAAAGCGCTCCTCGCGGGGGCCGCTGGATGCGTCGATCCTGCGGCGCGCCCGCTCCAGTCCCAGGACCGGATCGCAATCGATCAGCACGGTCAGGTCTGGACGCACTCCCCCGCACGCCAGGCTGTTCAGGGTGTCCACGGTGTCGCGGTCGATGCCCCTGCCGCTGCTCTGATAGGCGATGGTGGCGTCGGTAAAACGGTCGCACAGCACCACGCCCCCCTCTTCCATGGCCGGTTTGACGACCTCGCCCACATGCTGGGCCCGGGCCGCGGCGTAGAGCAAAAGCTCGGTGTGGGGCAGCATGGCGCGGTTATCGGCGTCCAGCAGGATGCCCCGGATCTTGTCGGCAATGGCGCAGCCGCCCGGCTCACGCGTCAGCGTAACACGCCGGCCGTCCGCCTTCAGGCGTTCGGCCAAAAGCCTGATCTGGGTGGTTTTGCCGCACCCCTCGATACCTTCGAATGTGATGAAATAGCCCACGTCCGTCCCTTGCCGATTATCTGCAAATACTGAATTATAGGTGAGTTGCCGCGAATTCGCAACTGATTTTCTCTCCCCTTGCGCTTGCAGGGCTTTGCCGGATGTCATGCTTTCTGTTGCCAAATGCGGATAGCGTGGCTATAGTTTCAGCCTTAGGAGAACCAACGACGTGGAGATAGACTACACCCATCTTGAAGAGCGGCTGGCATACCGTTTCAACGACCGCAGCCTGGCGTGCCGGGCATTGACCCATCCCTCCTGGCAGCATGAGCAAAACGGTGACGGGGACGACGATTACCAGCGACTGGAATTCCTGGGGGACGCAGTGCTGGGCATGTTGCTGGCAGAGATGCTCTACTCCCGCTTTCCGGGCTGGGATGAGGGCAACCTGTCCCGCTCCAGGGCCGATTTGGCCGGGCAGGGGACCCTGGCAGGCCTGGCCCGTTCCCTTGACCTGGGCGGCTTCATCCGCCTCGGCCGCGGCGAGGAACAGACCGCCGGCCACAGCAAGGATTCGATCCTGTCGGACGTGCTTGAGGCGCTGATCGCGGCGATCTACCAGGATGGCGGGCTGGAGGCGGCCCGCAGCCTGGTGGCCCGCCTGTTCGACAGCATGCTTGACGTCACCGACAGCCGCGATCCGGGGCGGGACGCCAAGAGCGAGTTGCAGGAACTGCTCTCGGCCAGGGGGCTGCCGCCGCCGGAATACCGGCTGAGCGAGGAGTCCGGTCCGCCCCATGACCGGCTGTTCCGCTTTGAATTGCTGGTGGACGGCAGCGTGGCGGGCGAAGGCGAGGGGAGGTCGAAGAAGATCGCCCAAAAGGCCGCTGCCGCACAGGCGCTGGAACGGTTTTCATCCGATCAGGGCAGATGACGTGCGAGCGGTCACGGTTCCTTTCTTCATCAGTCACCAGGGGTGCCCCCACACCTGCGTTTTCTGTGACCAACGCGCCATCTCCGGTTCCCGCGGCAATCTGCCGGACCGGCAGCGGATCCGCGCAGCCATAGGTTCCTGGCAGCGCTCGGCCGCCGGGCGCCCCCTGGAGGTGGCCTTTTTCGGCGGCAGCTTTACCGCTCTGCCGGAACAGGTGCAGAATGAACTGCTGGCCCCGGTCCACCCCTTTCTGGAAAGCGGCGTCGTCAGGTCGATCAGGGTCTCCACCCGGCCGGACTGCCTGGATGGCGCCGTGGTGCGGCGCCTGGCCGGCCAAGGGGTCGCTGCCATTGAGGTTGGCGTGCAGTCCATGGATGACGCTGTACTGGCGCTTAGCGGCCGGGGACACGACGCGGCCGCATCCGAGGCCGCCCTTCGCTGCATCAGGGGGGAGGGGCTGGCTGCCGGAGCCCAGTTGATGCCCGGCCTGCCGGGCGACACGCCCGCCGGAGCGCTCCGGTCCCTGGAGCGGGTGATCGCCGCCGGCGCCGCCTTTGTGCGGCTATACCCGGTGGTGGTGCTGGGGGGGACGGAGCTGGCCCAGCGCTATCAGGCGGGCGAATACCGCCCTCTGGACCGGGAGGAGGGCATTGCGCTCTGCAAGCAGCTTCTGCACAAGGCCATGCGGGCCGGGATCGACGTCATCCGTATCGGGCTCCAGGCGGGCGATGGGCTGAACAGCGCTACGGTGCTGGCCGGTTGCTGGCATCCGGCGCTCGGCCAATTAGTACGCTCGGAGCTGTATTTCGACCTGCTGCGGCAGCTCACAGCGTCCCTGCCCCACGACGCGCCCTTCAGGGTAGCCTGCCATCCCTCGCGGCTCTCGGACGTGATCGGCCAGAAACGGCGCAACCTGGATCGCCTGCGGCCGTCAGGCGCGTTGATCCCCGTCAGGCCGGATGATTCCCTTTTGGCGGAAGAGGTCATGGTCGAATATTTAGAGCAATACTTTAGAGGTTCTATCGTAACAGACCTGAATTACAACATCAGCGAGGTGTGAACCATGCGTAAAGAATCACTGGCATTTCTGGAAAAGCTTCTCGACGCCCCCAGTCCATCCGGGTATGAACAGCCGGCCCAGCGGGTCTTCCGCGACTACGTGGCCCCCTACTGCGACGAGGTGACCACCGACGTGATGGGCAACGTGTTTGCCCGCATCTCCGGCAAGGGGAAGGACCTGCCGCGGGTCATGATCGTGGGGCATACCGACGAGATCGGCCTGCAGGTCAAGTATATCGACGACAAGGGGTATCTCTACTTTGCCGCCGTGGGCGGGGTGGATGCCCATCTGACGCCCGGCAAGCTGGTCAATGTCCATGCCGCGGCCGGCCCCCTGGCGGGCGTGATCGGCAAGAAGCCGATCCACCTGATGGATGCCAAGGACCGGGAGACCGTGGTCAAGTTGGAATCCCAGTACATCGACATCGGCGCCAAGGACAAGAAGGAGGCCCAGAAGCTGGTCAGGGTCGGGGACGCGGTCACCTTCGAGAGCGCCTTTACCCGCCTGGCGGGCGACCGGGTCGCCTCGCGCGGCTTCGACGACAAGGCCGGCTGCTTCGTGGTGGCCGAGGTGCTGCGCCTTGTGGCGGCCGGCAAGAAAAGAGTGGCCGTGGACCTTTACGGCGTTTCATCCGTCCAGGAGGAGATCGGCCTGCGGGGCGGCACCACCAGTTGCTATGCCGTCAACCCGGACGTGGGCATCTGCGTGGAGGTGGATTTTGCCACCGATCAGCCAGACGTGGAGAAGAAGCACAACGGCGAGGTGGCCCTGGGCAAGGGGCCGATCCTGACCCGCGGGGCCAACATCAACCCGCACCTGTTTGAGCTGCTCTCTATAGCGGCCGCAAAGGAAAAGATCAGCGTGCAACACACCGCCAATCCCCGCGCCACCGGCACCGACGCCAACGTCATGCAGATCTCCCGCAACGGCGTGGCCACGGCCCTGGTCAAGATCCCGCTACGCTACATGCACAGCCCGGTGGAGACCGTCTCCCTGGGCGACATGGAGGATGCAGCCAAACTGATCGTGGCCGCGCTGGAAAGGATCACGACGCGGGAGGAGTTCATACCGTCTTGATCCGCTCAACGCACTATGCGCTACTGTGAAGAATCACCGCCAGGGCAACTGCTGGAGGCTATTCGCCAATTCAATACCTGTGATTGGTTTGAATGCCATGAAACCCTGGAAGACCTCTGGGTGGGTGAGGAGGGTGAGGTGCGCGAATTCTACCAGGGTGTCCTGCAGGTTGCGGTAGCCCTGCATCATTGGAGAAACGGCAACTTTGGCGGGGCTATCAGCCTCCTGAAGGGTGGGGTGGCGTACTTAAGCCGCGTGTCTGCGGTGTGCCAGTGGGTGGATGTGGCGGCTTTCATTGCCGATGCCGAGAGGGTTCGTGAGGCGCTTGAGCAGCTTGGCACAGAGGATATGGCGGCGTTGGATTCGTCTTTGATCCCTGTTTTGAGGGTTGTTACCTCACATCAGGCGTAGGTCGAAAAACCGTAGGCGCTGTCCGGGTTCGCCGGCTGTGTGGTCTTCTGAACGTTTTGGGCCAGGAGGCCGGCAAGTTGATTCTGCTGATTAGCAGCCTGTTTTACCATGGCTGTTGACAGAATCTGCTGCGTCTGCCCGGTTTTCATCAACAATGCTGCCCCTGCAATCGTGCCGGTATCCATGGCGCTCCTCCTTTTTTGCCAGTATTGCGATATGTCTCCCTGAAAGCAACTATAAACTTGAGTGGTTAAATTATTTTGTTTAGTGGTTGAAAACTCCCCTCAGTAAAGACGCGGGGTTGTACGCTCTCCGGAGGGGTGAACATTAAACAAAATGATAGGGTAATAGGAAAAGGCGGACAGGGCGGGCAAAAAATGTAATGACAATGTCGGGCAAATAGGCTATTATTGTCATCATGGAGGACACCATGACAACTCGATCAATGACAACCCGGCCTATTCGCACGAGCAAGCTTGATCTACGCTTGTCGCCGGAAGCGAAGCAGACTTTGAACGCCGCCGCACATGAGGCGCGATGTTCCGTTAGCCAGTTTGTGCTAACGAGCGCGTTGGAACGTGCCGCCGAAACCCTCACCGAGCGGCACCGCTTTGAACTCAATGCCGACCAGTGGGAGGAATTTATGGCCGCGCTCGATGCCCCGCCCCGTATCGTGCCCCAGCTTCAACGGCTGTTCCGTGAACCCAGCCCTTTTGACGCACCCAAGACCACATGACGAGCGGCTTTAGACTCGAGAAGTTGCGCCGTGACCATCCAATTGACGGCTTTACCTGTGGGAGGGAGGAGCTTGACCGCTTTCTCAAGCGCTTTGCCCTTGGCAATCAGCAAGCCAACGCCGCACAAACCTATATTGCCCTCCATGAAACAGAGGTTATCGGCTTCTACAGTTTGGTTGTTGGGGAAGTTGCCTTTATCGACGCTCCGGAGCGGTTGACCAAGGGACTCGCGCGGTACCCCGTACCGATTATGTTGCTTGCGCGGCTTGCTGTCAGCACCGCATGGCAGGGCCGCCACATCGGTGCCTACCTCTTGCGTGATGCCATGCTCCGCACCCTGCAAGCCGCCGATATTGGCGGCATTCGCGCTTTTGCCGTTCATGCCAAAGACGAACCCGCAAAGAGGTTTTATGAACACTTCGGCTTTGAGCCTTCGCCGACTGATCCGTTGCACCTCTTCCGCTTAACGAAGGATTTACGGCGCTCTTTAGAAGGGTGATACCTATGGAGATGAAAAACCCTGTACATCCTGGCCTTCTTGTCAAGGAGTGCCTTGAAGACCTTGACAGGAAGTGAAGGCGCCGTGAAAAAGGATCACGACTGCTGGATGGCCTTGGCCATCGCCGAAGCCGCCAAGGCCCGGGCCAAGGACGAGGTCCCCATCGGCTGCGTGATCGTTCGCGACGGAAAGATCATCGCCCGCGGCCACAACCTGCGCGAATCCGCCCAAGACCCCGCGGCCCACGCCGAGCTGATCGCCATCAGAAAAGCCGCCAGGAAACTCGATTCCTGGCGGCTTTTGGATACGACACTCTATGTCACCCTCGAACCCTGCATCATGTGCATGGGGGCCATCATCCTGGCCCGCATACACACCGTTGTTTTTGGTTGCCACGACCCCAAGGGGGGAGCGGCCGGCACACTCTACGATCTCTCAGACGACCCCCGCCTCAATCACCGGGTGGAACTGGTTCCGCGCGTACTGGAAGTCGAATGTTCCAGCCTGCTCAGTTCCTTCTTTGCCGATCTCCGCAGGCGCAAGAAAGCTGCTGTCCCGGATTGACGGCGCAGAGCCTTTCGTACTCTTCAGGTGTGTTGACGTTGCAAAATGACAGCTCCGCGCCCGGGATGGCGGCCAACTCCTTAAGCGTTACGAATCTCGTTCGCACGCGATCTAGCAGGTTCAGCAGTTTCCAGTCGCCATGCTCAAGAGCCTGTTCCACCGTTGCCAGGCAGCGCCGCCCGTACAGGGCCTGCAACGGCTCCTTTCCTCCGCGGCTTACCGGCACCACGGCGTCATGCTCCCCAACAACAGTGCAAATCATGCGTACCACATCCGGATTGAGAAAGGGTGTGTCGCACGCCGTCATAAAGATCCAGTTCCCGGTGCTGGCCATCAGACCGGCTTGCAGGCCGGCCAGGGGGCCGACGCCGGGATACCGGTCAGCTACCATGGGGCAAGGGAGAAAGGAGTATTCTTCGGGCGTGTTGGTGACAAGGACCACCTCCCGGAAGAGCCGGGCCATGGTGCGGTAGATCTTTTCGATCAGCGGTGCGCCTTCAACCGTCAACAGCGCCTTGTTGCTGCCCATGCGGCTGGATACGCCGCCGGCCAGGATCACGGCGGTTACGCCGTGGATCTGTCCAGAGGGCTGTTGTCCACCGGGTGATCCGTCCATTGTATTCACCTTTAGTACAATCGCTTTGGCCGGACAATGCGAAACGCCCCGCCGGCAATCCGGAGGGGCGTTTAGTGTTCCCGGCTCAGAAGGCAAAGATCAGCTTTCCAGCCCAAAGGTTTCGTGCAGCACGCGTACGGCCAGTTCGGTGTATTTCTCGCCGATCACAACCGAAATTTTGATCTCCGAGGTGGAGATCATCTGGATGTTGATGCCGTTGGATGCCAGGGCGGAGAACATCTGGGTGGCGACGCCGGCGTGACTCCGCATGCCGAGGCCGACAATGGATACCTTGCTGATGTCTTCGTCCGAAATGACTTCCTTGGCCAAAATGGTCTTGGCGACTTCATTGGTGATCAACAGGGCCTGTTTCAGGTCTGCCTTGGTCACGGTGAAGGTGAAGTCGGTCATGCCGGCCTGGCTGACGTTCTGAACGATCATGTCCACCGAGATGGCCGCATCGGAGAGCGGCGTGAGGATCTTGGCGGCGATGCCCGGCTTGTCGGGTACTCCCATGACGGCAATCTTGGCTTCATTCCTGTCGTACGCTACCCCTGATACGAGAATACCTTCCATTTCCTTATCCTCCCTGGTAACCATGGTACCGGTGTTTTCATTAAGGCTGGAGCGAACATGCACGTCCACATTGTATTTCTTGGCGAACTCCACCGAACGGATCTGCAGCACCTTGGCGCCCAGGCTGGCCAGCTCTAGCATCTCGTCATAGGATATCTTCTCGACCTTGCGGGCTTCCTTGCAGATGTTGGGATCGGTGGTGTAGACGCCGTCTACGTCGGTGTAGATCTCGCAGACGTCGGCCTTGAGGGCTGCCGCAATGGCCACCGCCGAGGTGTCGGAACCTCCGCGGCCCAGGGTGGTGACGTTGCCGGCCGCGTCGATCCCCTGGAAGCCGGCCACGATCACGATGGCGCCGTCTTTAAGGTCCGCACGGATGTTCTTGTCGTCGATGCTTTCTATGCGGGCCTTGCTGGCGGTGCTGTCGGTGACGATCGGCACCTGCCACCCCTGGTAGGATCTGGCCTTGTAACCCAGGGATTTGAGGTGCATGGACAACAGGCCGATGGTGACCTGCTCGCCGGTGGCGACCACCACGTCATATTCGCGCCCATCGGGGATTTCGCTCATCTCGTTGGCCAGGGCGACCAGCTTGTTGGTCTCTCCGGACATGGCGGACACGATGACGATAACGTCATTGCCGGCTTCATAGGTCTTGATGATCCGCTTGGCGACGTTTTTGATTCGGTCGGCGGTGCCGACCGACGTGCCGCCGTATTTCTGGACTACAAGTGCCATACATACGCTCCTTCATAATTTATGGTTGCAAAGAACTTCCCGAAGGTAAAGCTCTATAACAGATAATCATCGTTCAGGTCAAAGATATTTTATCGCCCCTTATACGCTTTAGCAAGCGTGACAACAGAATCTCCGGGCAGGCTCCCCGTCGTTTCGACGATGATCCTGCGCCTCTCGAAGCCTTCGTAATGGAACGTAACCCGCAGGTGATCGGCGGGAAGCAGGCTTTCCAGGCGTTCCGACCATTCCACGATGCAAACTCCCTCGCCGTACAGGTAATCCATGAAGCCAAGGTCGGTAATATCGTCCTCTCCCGCCATGCGGTAGAAGTCGAAGTGATAGACCGGCAGCCGGCCGGGATAATGATTCATGATAGCAAAGGTGGGGCTGGCGACCAGGTGGGCGCTTTCCGGCGCGACCGCCTGGACCACGCCGCGGGTGAAGCAGGTCTTGCCCCCCCCCAAGTCGCCGCGTAACGCAAGAAAGGCGCCCGGTCCCAAAAGCGACCCCAGGCACCGTCCCAACGCCTCGGTTTCCTCCGGCGAATTGGTGAGGAATTCCTCCTTGGTCACTTATGGACCAGGTTGCGGATGATGTCGATGCGGGAGACGATCCCCACCAGCTTTCGCCCTTCGACCACCGGCAATGCGTGCAGCCTGCGGTCGCTCATGACGTCGGCCGACGTACTGACCGGGTCGGTGGGGGAGATCGTCACCACGTCGTTGGAACAGATCTCGCCCACGGTCTGGGCGGTCATCTTCTGCAGTTCCCGCTCCAGGGTCCGCTCTCCCTGTAGGGGAATCACCCAGTCGAAAATGGAGATGACCGTGGGGATGTGCAGGTTGCGACCCTGTTCGATCAGGTCGGAGGCGGTCACGATGCCGGTCAGGTTGCCGGCATCGTCCACTACCGGCAGGCTGCCGAAACGGCGGGTTTCGAATATCCCGGCCAATTCCCGCAGGTTGGTGTCCCGTGTTACGGTAACGACTTCTTTTGTCATGATATCGGCTACGGTCAGCATGTGGTGTTCTCCTTGGGTAATGGTACCAGTATTTTGTAGACATAAGGTAGCTTTTCCTGCACATCGCAGGCGCTCATGCCGGTCTCGCCCTTGTCCTGCGCCACCAGGTCGGCGGCGTAGCCGTGAATGAAGACCCCCAGGCAACAGGCGTCCCGGCATCCATGTCCCTGGCCCAGCAGAGAGGCGATGATGCCGGTCAGCACGTCGCCCATGCCGCCGCTGGCCATGCCCGGATTGCCGCTGCCGTTGATGGCCACGCTGCCGTCGGGCGCGGCGATGATGGTACGGGAGCCTTTGAGGATCAGGTGAACGCCGAAGGTAGCGGCGAACCTCCGGGCCGTGGCGATGCGGTCGGCTTCCACGTCGGCTACGGATACCCCCAGCAGGCGGGCCATCTCTCCCGGATGGGGGGTGAGGACCACGTCAGCGCTTTTTTTATAAAGGAGGCAGTTCGTGTCCTGGGCCACGGCATTCAGGCCGTCGGCATCGATCACCAGGGGGAGGCCGGCCGATTTCACCAGGGTCTGCACCAGGGCAACGGTAGCGGGGTGCCGGCCCAGGCCGGGTCCGATGGCCAGGGCATCCTTGCCGGTGAGCAACCCTGCGATGGCGGGGAATGCATTGTCGGTGAGATAGCCGTTGCCGGAATCGGGGAGGGGTACAGTCATGGCTTCGGTGGTCTTGATCTCCAGGATCGGATGGAGGCTCTCCGGGACCGCCAGGGTCACAAGGCCGGAGCCGGCCCGCACGGCGCTGTTGGCGGAGAGCGCGGCAGCACCGGTCTTGCCGCAAGAGCCGGCGACAACCAGGCAGTGGCCGAAGTGCCCCTTGTGGGCCTGCCGGTCGCGGGGGCGCAGCAGGGGACGGATGCTGTCGGCGGTGAGGAATTCGCACCCATCGGCGTTTTCCACGAGCCAGGCCGGGATGCCGATGTCGGCCACCACCAGGCGGCCGGTGTGGTCGGCGCCCGGATACAGGACATGACCCATTTTGGCGGCGGCAAAGGTCACGGTGACGGTTGCCCGCACGGCGCAGCCCAGCACCCGGCCGGAACTGCCGTGGATGCCGGAAGGGATGTCCACTGCCAGTACCGGACGACCGGCGGCGTTGATCAGTTCGACCGCCTCCCGGTAAACGCCGCTGACCTCGCTGTTCAGCCCGGTCCCCAGCAAGGCGTCAACGATGACGTCGGCCTGGCGGAGCTCCTCCTGATGACGATCCGCCGGTTGTCCGGGAGCGGTGCAGTAGGAAATGACGGTTGGGGGCAACTGCTCGAGGTTTATGGCCGCATCCCCCTCGATCCGGTCCCGTTCCGTCAGGATGCAGACCCGGACCTTCCAGCCGCTTTGCAGCAAAAGGCGCGCAATGACATAGCCGTCGCCGCCGTTATTGCCGCGTCCTGCGAAGATGAAGGCCCGTTTGCCACAGGTCAGGCCGAACTCGTGGAAGATGGCCTCCATGCATGCGTGGCCGGCATGCTCCATCAACTTAAGCCCCGGTATGTTATGTTCCTGGATGGCCTGCCGGTCCAGTTCCTGCATGGTCTGCGCCGATATGACCTTCATGGTGCCTCCAGCACTACCATGGCAACGGCCTGTCCGCCGTCATGGGACAGGGATAGGAAGACAGCGCCCAACCCCTGCTTCTCGAAAAGCTGCCGAGCCCGCCCCGCGAGCCGCAATTCCGGTTTGCCGGACTCGTTGTTGACGATCTCCATGTCGAGCCAGGAGATGCCGTCACGCAGACCGCAGCCCAAGGCCTTCAGAAAGGCCTCCTTGGCTGCGAAACGGGCGGCATAACACGAGGCGGCATCCTTGCGGGCGCTGCACCGGTCGCGCTCCTCTTGGTTGAAGAGCCGTGCGATGATCGCCTGGTTGCCCTCGTCCAGAAAACGCCTGAACCTGGCGATGTCCACCGTATCGATGCCGATGCCGGAGATCATGCGTACTTGATCAACTCCACCATGTCGCGCACGGCCCGGTCGAGGCCGACCAGCACGGCGCGGGAGATGATGGAGTGGCCGATGTTGTATTCCTCGATGCCGCCCAGGGCGGCAATCGCCTTGATGTTGACGTAGTTGAGCCCGTGTCCGGCATTGACCCCCAGGCCGACCTTGCGGGCCAGCTTGATGGCCGTGTCGATGGCCTCCAACTCCTTCTCCTGGCCGGCCCAGCCCCTGGCCACGGCATAGGCGCCGGTATGGATCTCGATGTAATCGGCGCCGCTCTTGTTGGCGGCCTTGATCTGCTCCTGGTTCGGATCGACGAACAGGCTTACTATGATGCCGTTGTCGCGCAGGCGCTTGGCGGTGTCGGTGACGGATTTGAGGTTGAGGATGACATCCAGGCCCCCCTCGGTGGTCAGCTCCTGGCGTTTTTCCGGCACCAGGGTGACCTGTTCCGGTTTGACCCTCAGGGCGATGCGCACCATCTCCTGGGTAGCCGCCATCTCCAGGTTCAGCTTGGTATTCACGGTCTGGCGCAGGATTTCCAGGTCGCGGTCCTGGATGTGGCGACGGTCCTCCCGCAGGTGGATGGTGATCCCCTCGGCCCCGGCCAACTCACCCATGGCGGCCGCCGCCACCGGATCGGGTTCCACCCCGCCACGCGCTTGGCGCACGGTTGCGATGTGATCGACGTTTAATCCCAGTTTTGCCACTTACAAACCTCCAAATTATTGTTCCCCGATATGCAACTTCACCATCTCGACGATTTCGTTGGCCCAGGTGGTGATCTCGTATTTGTCCTGTCCTTCGATCATGACGCGCAGGAGCGGTTCGGTGCCGGAATAACGAATCAGCACGCGCCCCTCGCTGCCCAGTTTTTTCTCCACGTCGCCGACCCTGGCGGCGATCTCGGGAATGGTCATGATGTCCATTTTTTCGGCGACCCGTGTGTTGACCAGCACTTGGGGAAGGGAGATCATCAGTTTGGCCAGCTCGGAGAGAGGTTTCTCCTCGCGGCGCATGACCGCCAGAAGCTGGAGGGCCGAGAGGATGCCGTCGCCGGTGGTGCTGTGGTCAAGGAAGATCATGTGCCCGGATTGCTCACCCCCCAGGTTGTAGCCTCCCTTGCGCATCTCTTCCACCACGTAGCGGTCGCCAACGGCCGTCTTGACCACCGCGCCGCCAGCCTTTCTTACGGCGATGTCCAGTCCCATGTTGCTCATGAC
>PLYK01000125.1 GCA_003151775.1 Geobacter sp.
CTTGGCACCAGCCAAAATATCTCGGAATTACTTCCCATGACTAACCGCACGGGACACTTTTGACCGTCTCCCCGTCCGCCAGCAGCAGTTCGCCTGCCCGGCGGACGAACCCGGCCGACGGTTTGTGGCGGTAGATGCCGTACCCGGCTGAAGCGGCCGAAACCCCGCGCAGGAAGACGTAGATGGCGCCGCCGCAATGGTTGTCGTAGTCGTACCCCGGCAGGCGCAGGCGCAGCATCCGGTCGAGGGCCAGGGTATAGAGGTGATACTGGAGGATGTAGGCGTGCCGGGCCATGGACTCCCTGAGTCCGGCCGGTCCGTACTCTTCCCGCCGATAGCCCAGGTGGTTGGATTTCCAGTCGATGATGTAGTAGCGGCCATTGTGTTCGAAGACCATGTCCACGAAGCCTTGCAGCATGCCGCGCCCCTGTTTGAAGCTGAGCCCCGCCAGGATCCTGCTGAAATCCCCGTGTACATGTTGGTCGATCATGCCGTCGAACAGCGCCCAGAGCAGATCGGGAGAGAGCTGCCTGATGGGCAGGAAAAACTCCATCTCCACTCGCCACGACCCTGGTTGCAGGCAGGAGAGACAAAAGGCCGGGTCGTCAGGGCAGAGCGCCGCCCGTGTCACATCCGTCACCATGGCGCTGACTGCCGGAACAAAGCTTTGGTCGTAGCCGTTGGCCCGCAGGCGTTCGGCCGCAGTCCGTGTGATGGATTCGGACCCCAGCCGGGCATAGTCCAGCCGCTCGAAGATCTCGTGCAGACAGGTTCCGGACGCGGCGCCGCGGGGAAAATCGAAGATGCCGTCCTGCTCGCGCTCGGGGAACTCGTCACTTCCCGTGTCCGAGGTGGCGCCCGCAGCCATGGCATCGTAATCCTGGGGTTGAATAGGGCGTTCCCCCCCGCCGGCCAGGGAACTGAAACTGGCGACGCGCCAATCGGCGGGGATGGTGACGGTGAACGGGGGGCAGGACAGCGGCAGGTCGCCTCCCGCTGCCGGATGGTAAGCGGGCGCCGGCTCCGGTGGCGGCATTATTTCGGAGCTGATGCCGGGCGCCGCGACTTCCAACTCCCGCAGCGCCGCCAGGACGGCGGCATCGTCGAGCCCCTTCAGCGGGGGCGCCCCATGGCCGTGGATCATGCGGAACAGTGGGGAGGCATCGGCAAGGCTTATGCCTCCCCAAACGACGTAGCAACGGAATTCGGCACGGGTGAGGGCTACGTAGAGCAGGCGCGCGGCCTCCCCATCCCGTTCCCGGCGCGTCACCTGTCCGTGTTCCTTCAGAAGGCCGGAGCCGAGATCGAGCGTCAGGTTGCCGTCCGCATCGTGGAAGATCACCCGTTCGGAGGCGACCGAGGGAACGTCCCAGGCATAGGGGAGAAAGACCAGAGGGTACTGAAGCCCCTTGCTGGCGTGGATGGTTGCGATCCTGACGGCATTGTCGTCCGTCTCCAGGCGCAAAAGAGCGGTCTCGTCTTCGGTGAAGCCGGTGATGCGCCGTTCCAGCCAGGCGATAAGGGATTCGATGGCGTCATCACCCTCCAGGGCGAACTGGTGAAGCATTTCCACGCAATGAAGCAGGTTGGTCAGGCGCCGTTCTCCGTCGGGCAGGCAGAGCAGCCGTTTCCGCACCCCGCAGGCATCCAGCAGGAACGAGGCCAGGGGTATGATGCCGCCGGCGTGGTACGCCTCCAGAAGGCCATGGAAGCGCCAAAGCCACAGCTCCCATTCCCTGCCGTCGTCCTGGGCCGCGGCAACCAGGTCCACATTCAGTCCCCCCAACCCTCCCAGGAGCGCCTCCGTTACCAGTGGCTCCCGGTACGGTTCGGCGGCGGCCCGCAGGATGCGCAGCAGGTCGAGGGCCTCGGGCGTCTCGAAGATGGTCCTGTTGCCCTGTTGTACCGACGGGATAGCGCGGGCATTCAGCGCCTTCCGGATCAGATCGGCCTGGGTGTGGGTGCGCACCAGCACGGCGATGTCGCCGGGGAGCGGGCTGCGCTCCTCTCCGGCGCTTCGGAGCAGGTGCGGCCCCGTCAGAAGGCGGGCGATCTCGGCTGCCACAGCGTCCGCTATCGGCCCGCGGGCTTCGCCCTTGGTGGGCGTTTTTTCCGTCGAGCGGGGATAGACCCAGAAGCGCAGCGGGGAGTCGTCGGGTCGGCCGCCCACCAGCAACGCATCCCGGGGGTCGCGGCCCGGGTTGACCGGTACATGGCCGATGGCATCGCAGAGAAAGGGATTGTCGGCCATGAAGAGCGTGTTGACCGCCTGGACCAAGCCCGCTGTCGAGCGGCGGTTGGTGAAAAGGCTCCAGCGCATGGCGTCGTCCACTGAACGGGCCGCCTCCAGGTAGGCGAATAAGTCGGCCCCGCGAAAGCTGTAGATGGCCTGTTTGGGGTCGCCGATCAGAAATAATGGATATGACGGCGAGCCATTCGTGGCAAAAACCCCCGCCAAGCGCCCGAATATGCGCCACTGCAACGGATCGGTATCCTGGAACTCGTCGATCAGGGCCGCCTGGTAGCGTTCCCGCAGCTTTTCAGCCAAATGGTCGCCGCCATCGCCTTCCAATGCCCGGTACAGGTCCAGCAGCAGATCCTCGTAACTGCGCAGGTTGCGCAACCGCTTGCGCCGGGGCAACTCCTCCAGCAGCCAGCCGTGAAACTCGGCCAGGCGGTGGGCCCATTCCTCTTCAAAGGCGCGATCCGCGTGCCGGCAGGCCTCGTGCAGGCGCTGACAGAGCGCGAAGAACGGGTGGAAAGGCGCCTTGTTTCCCTTGGTGGTCCTCTTCTCCAGGTTTTCGCTGGTGAAGAGCAGCAGCGTGTCGCAGTTCATGGAGGGCGGGCCGTCGAACCACGCGTCCAACCGGGCGGCCGCGGCCTCGACCTGTGCCGGTTTGTAGCTGGCCTGGTGGAGGCCGGGGCGTCTCAACAGGGCGAGGATGAACTCCCGCTCTTTCTTCCAGATGGGGGCTGCCCGGCGAAACAGCTCGTCGCGCCGGGCGGCGACGGCATTGAAATCCGCATCTTCGGCCTCCGGCACGATGCGCAGGCCAGGTGTCTGAACATGCCCCATGAAAGGCGCCAGGAGCGATTCCGGGGTGCAACCCTCCGCCGCCAGCCGCTCCAGAAAGGCGTCCTGGGGGGCCAGGAGGGTCATGCGCCAGAAATCGTCGGCCGCTTCCTGCACCAGCGCCGACTGGTCGGCCGTCATGTCGGTGTCGAACAGGGAGCCGCTTTCAAAGGCGTTCTCCGCCAGGGCCCGCTGGCAGAAACCATGGATGGTGAAGATGGCTGCATCGTCGAAGGAATAGAGCGCCCTGGTAAGCAAGCGAACCGCCTGGTCCCGTTTGCGATAACGTTTCAGCAACAGAACATCCAGTTCGTCCCCCCCCCCGGCGCCCGTGGCGAACAGTTCCAGCGTTGTTGCGATGCGCTGGCGGATGCGGTCGCGCAGTTCGGCAGTGGCGGCTTTGGTATAGGTCACAACCAGGATGTTTTCGGGACGCAGCTCCCGTTCCAGCAGCAGCCTGATGTAGAGCGCCGCAATGGTCCAGGTCTTGCCGGTGCCGGCGCTTGCCTCGATCAGGTTGAGGCCGGACAGGCCAATATCCCCAAGGGCGAGCGGCTTCATGTGGCGCTCTCCTGCGCCACGGCCAAAAGCGGCGCATAGATCCGCTCTGCCAGTGCCATAAATTCGTCGTCCAGCGGATCGTTGCGCCCGAAACAGAGCGCAAAGGCCGGGTCGGCCGACTCCGGCCTCAGCCGGCTGAACGGGGCGCCGTACCAGCATCGTTTAGCCTCCTGCCGCCCCTTGCCCAGAAAACCGAAAGAGGCTTCGGGGAAGAAGGGGAGCGGGCGGCGTAACCCGCTGCCGTAGATATCCAGCAGTTCCCGCAGCAATCGTGAGGCATCCTCCAAGGGGGGCAAGGAGAGCATGCTGTCGCGGCATACCAGCAGGCTTTCCCGTGGATAACCGCCGGTCCCGGCGCAGCAGAGCGCCAAGTGCTCGATCCAAAGGACAAGCCGGTCCCTGGCCCTGATCCGTGCGCAACGATAGCGTAGCAGACGTTCGCCGCGGATGTCGGCCAGGGTCCCGGAAAGCCTGAATGCGCCCAGTTCCAGGGAGAGCGGAAGCGGCTCCAGCGGGGCACAGAGATAGGGGGCAAGCCGGTCGCTGAAGACGCGCGCCTCGCCCAGCGCCCTGTCAAAGGCAATCTGCCCGGCGGCCAGCGGAGGAAGCCGTGAAGCGGCCCGGGCCGCGGCATAGAGATCCCTGCAATCTGCTCCCTCCAGCAAATGCGCCACCATCTCCTGTTTCAGGTTAAAGCCCTCCAGGGCATCCAGGCTGAATGCTTCCCGCTCCTCGGCCTCGCTGCCGGGCCTGACGGGGCGGACCCCCAGGCGGCGTACCAGGAAATAGGCGGCTGGATTGGCGAAAAAGCGGATCAGGTCGTCCAGCCCCACTTCGCGCCAAGCGTCGTCCGGTTCCGGCAGGCTCCCCTCCATGAAGGGGAGGGGCCGGAGACCGGCGGTTCGTCTTGCCTCCAGGGCCTGACAGGTGCTGCGCGAATAGCTGAACAGCGTCCCGTCCCCAGAGGGGGTGAAATAGGCAGGGTTGAAGCCTTGCAGGCGATGGCGCGTCACCACCGTCGGGGAGCGCGGTTCATCGTCAACTCCGTGGACCACGAACCCCTCCCTGATATAGTCCAAAAGTTCGCTGACCGTCACCGAGGGGGGAAGCAAGCCGTTGTCGCGCTCACCCTGGCCGGTATAGCTGATGTAAAGGCGTTCCGTGGCCGACATGAGCGCCTCAAGGAACAGGTAGCGGTCCTCGTCCCGGAGCGACCGGTCGCCACGACGGCGCTTTCCGGCCAGCAGGCTGAAGCCGGGGGGGCGCTTGACCCGCGGAAAGACGCCGTCGTTCATGCCGGTCAGGCAGACCACCCGGAAGGGGATGCTGCGCATGGGGAGCATGGCGCAGAAGGTGACGCGTCCCCCCAAAAAGCCGTAGGAGGCCCCCGGCCGGTCGAGCAGGGTCGTGAGATGGTCGGCCAGGGCCACCGGGTCGATGGAAGTGGAAAAGCCGCTTCGCTCCTGCATATCCCTGAGTTGCACAAAGGCTTCGTGCAGCGCCTTGAGGCCGGTGTCCGCCGTCGCAACGGGGCTGAGCAGGCTGTCGGCAACCAGCGCCAGGCAGTCAGCCCACTCCGCCAAGGTGTGGGGGTGACCCAGAAGGGCGGCCGCCTCCCGGACGCGGCCCATGAACCCGGCCAGCTTGCCCAGGGCGGCGGCCCGGGTTCCCTCGATGCCGGGAAAGGGGAGCATATCCCCGAAGAGCCGGTTATTGTCGGGGGCCAGGGCGTACCCCAGCAGCATCCGATCCAGGGCGGCCTGCCAACTGTTCTCGGCAAAGGGGGGAAAGCCGAGCATTGAGCGGTGATCCCGGTCAAGCCCCCAGCGGACGCCGCTGTCCAAAAGCCATGAGCGGATGTCCTGCAATTCGTCGGCCGTCAGGGAGAATCGCGCCATGACATGGGGCGCCTCCAGCAGTTCCAGCATCCGGTTGACGCCGTAACGGCCGGAGGGGAGAGCCAGGATGCGCAGGAATGCCTCGATGGCCGGATTGTCGCGGCGCTGGCTCTGGTCGGCAATGGTGTAGGGGATCCCCGGACGGTCGCCGCCGGCTGCGCCGAACACGGCCGAGATATAGGGGGCATAGGCCTCGATATCCGGCGTCATCACCGCGATCTGGCGCGGCTCCAGGCCGGGCAGTTCCTGGAACATGGCCAGCAGGTTGTCGTAGAGCACCTCCATCTCGCGCATGGGGCTGTGGCAGCTATTGACCCGGATGGAACGGTCGTTGGCAGCAACAACGCCCTTTTCTGCGTTGCCGGCGCTCCTGTCGCGCAGTTCCAGGATATCGGCTTGAATCAGGGAGAGTAGATGTGTGCCTGCCGGCCGGGGAACCACTGCGTCCAGGTCCTCCGTGTCGGCGCCGCTGTCGAGCAGCATGGAGAAGAACTCCTGGCCCAGGGTGCCAAGGGAGGAGAGGAGCGGGTTGCCGGTCTCGTAGTATTCGTCGGCATCCACCGGCAACTCCGGGCGGAGCAGCAAATCTGCCTGCCGCTTGCGCGAGATGATGTCGCCCCAGTATTCTCCGCAGGGGTTGAGCAGGTAAAAGCGCACATCGGCGATCCGGGTCAGAAGCGAGATTGCCTCAAGGTGGAATGGGGGAAGGTAGGAGATGCCGAACAGGTTGAAGCGTTCCGGCAAGCGCCCTGCGGGGATGGGGCCGGCCGTCAGCCGTTCCCTGAAACGGCGCAGCAGCGCGGCTCGGTGCTGTCCGGGGAACTCCCGGGACACTGCTCTCCAGAGTTGCGGCTGCCAGCCGTCGTCGCCGCCCCGGTCCCAGGCCAGAAGCGCCTCGGGACGGAAGATGGTGTACTGGTCAAAGGTGTCGGCAATCGTGCGGGAGAGCTGCAACAGAGCCCGGCCGTCCCGGCGGCCGGAGCAGTAGCGGCGTAGCGGCTCGAACCCGGCCCTGTCCAGCAGCCCCGGCAGGGCTGCCATGATCCGCCAGGCCATGACGTCGGGGGCAAAAGGGGAGGGGGAGGCTAGGTCGGGCAACACGGCGCGGAAGATATCCTCCAGATGTTCGTTGGGAAAGGGAAAGCGCAGGTTGGCGGAAACGCCGTTCAGGCGGGCCAGCTCCATGGCGATCCAGCGTGCCATGCCGGAGCTCTGCACCACCACGGTCTCCGGGGCCAGGGGAGAAGCGGTCTGTACGGCAAAATCGGCCGCCATGCGGCCGATTAGGCGTTGCAGGGAACTGCTGGTGATGACGTTGAGCATGCCCATGGCAGCCAACTATACCGGAAATTGGGGGACAAACAAGAGGGAAGTGGGGGACGTCATTCCGGTTTCAAATCAAAGATGACATCAAGGCGGCGAGGATCGAGGCGACGAAGGCGTACAGGTAGGTACGTTGAGGAGCCGAAGACGAGCCAACGAAGATGCCGCTTTGATTTGGAATTGGAATCAGGGCGCAATCAGGGACAGGGTGGGGAAATAGGTACGGTATCGGGTTGCGTCACGGGTCAGGAGCGTCAGGCCTTCGACCGCCCGCTCACTCCACAGTTGGAAGGGTCAGCCCTTAGAATAGGAATTTATTCAACACTTTTCTATTTTCAAGGGCTGACCCCAGGGCACTTCCTTGGTTAGACCTCTATCCTGAACTCGGCACCATCCCCGCTGTTTCGAACCGTCAGATGTCCGCTCATGTTTTTCTCTATTATGGTCTTAGACATGAACAAGCCGAGACCAGTGCCTTGCTCTGGCCCCTTGGTAGAAAAGTAAGGCTCGAAGATTTTGTCTATTATATCCTCCGGTATGCCGCCGCCATTGTCAGCAATCGTCACCACGCTCCTCTCCTCTTCTTTACTAATGGTAATGGTGACTCTTGCATTTTCATGGTGTCTAGCCAATAGTGAGTCCTTGGAATTCATAATGATGTTGAGCAGAACCTGTGAGTATTCGGCAGGGAACCCGACAATTGTCGCTTTGGTGTTGGTGAAAACATCGATGCTGATCTGTAGAGAGCGAAGGCTATCTTCAACCAAAGAGACGGTCCTCGCAACTACATCGCTAATCGTGAACTCGACCATCTCTTTGTCGGATTGGAAAAAGTTCCTGAAGTCGTCGATGGTTTGTGACATGTACTGGATCACCTCCATGCTCTTTCTGGTGTTTTCTTCCAGAAGCTCGCCGGTTAATTCGCTGTTTTCATGATAAAAATGGAGTAGCTGAATGTGGAGTCCCAGCACATTAAGCGGCTGGCGCCACTGATGGGCAATATTGTGGATCATTTCACCCATGGCGGCCATACGTCCTTGCGCTATCAGCATCTGATCCTTCTGGCGGATTTCGTCTATGGCCCGAGCGACACGCTCCTCCAGGGAGTTTTTGAGGTCGGTTATCTCTTGATAGGCCGTTTGTAGCCGATCATTTATCGATTTCACATGCAGGAGCATCTTTATCCTGGCCAGCACCTCGGTAGTGTTGAACGGTTTGGATATGAAATCTTCGGCTCCGGCCTCGGCCCCAAGGATGCGATGTTGCGATTCCGTGAGGGCGGTAAGCAGAACTACCGGAATGTTCCGGGTGGCAGGGTCAGATTTGATGCGGCGGCAGACCTCTAAACCATCCATCCCCGGCATAATGATATCCAAAAGGCAGAGGTCAATCGGCTCCGTTTTGATCTTCTCCAGCGCTTGCTGGCCATTGGCCGCCATCACCACATCGTACCCCAGTGGAGAGAGCAGGCCTTCCAGCAGGCTCAGATTTGCGGGGCCGTCATCCACGCAAAGGATTCGTGCTAAAGGGTTCATTGGTTCTTCCATGATCATTCGCCCACTTAACCGCGGCGGCACGGAGACATACGAGTCTCCGTGCCGCCGCGATAATAGTTTTTTGCATAACAGCCAGATATTAAGGTATTTATTCCAAAGACACCACAGATATTTTGGCAGATGATTTGAGGTGTGCAGAAGGTGAAGCAGTTAGAAGGGTCAGCCCTTGGAATAGGAATTTATTCAACACTTTTCTATTTTCAAGGGCTTACCCCAGGGCACTTCCCTTTTCTGTTTTCAAGGGCTGACCCCAGGGCACTTCCTGATAAGAGGTCGGTGTTTACGTAGATTGTTTTTGTCTTCCTGCTTCACAGGAATACTCCTTCAGCTCTGATATTGGCAGCAAGCAGGGATTGGCTCTCAATGCCTTCCCATTCCGATTTTGAAAAGGATACCGGCACAATCACAATGCCACTCCAAAAACCGGACTCCCAAGCACAATTGCTGATGAAATCCGCTGTAGAGGAATCCAGTTGATCTACGACCACCAAAACATCCATGTCGGAATAACGCCCAGCATCCCCCCTTGCCCGTGAACCGAAAAGAGCAAACGTATCTACATGCACCCTTTGCTCCAAGAGATGCTTGAATGTTTCAAGTATGCGCTTCTCTTTAGATTTCATGGGGGCACTATACCATAATTACTAATATGAACAAGCTGCATTTAAAAGGTTCCTGTGCCGTAACGGATCGCCCTTTCAGGACTCGCGTACCTCCAGCCTCAGCCCCTCTATCTTCTCAAAATCACGCCGGTTGGATGTGATCACGGTATAATCCAGGGAAATGGCTGTCGCGGCAATGATCAGATCATGGGCTCCCACCGTGAAACCACGCTGGACAAGCGATGCCCATATTCGGGCGTAGATGCGGGCCGCCGCCACGTCAAACGGGAAGATCGGAATCAACTCGATCACCCTTTCCACAAAAGCCTGCCGTCTGAGCCTGCGGGCTTCGTTATCCGCCCGCTCAACGCCATGAAGCAGTTCGGCTACCGTTACTACGCTGATCCCGAACGGTTCTTCCTCGCGGCCGGCAATCAGGCTCTCGACCATCCCCCGGTTTCTCTCAAGGGCAATGATCTCGCTGGAGTCAAGGATTATTCCCACGGCATCGCCCCAGGCATGGACGGTTGCGAGTTTGCCGCTGCCATGACGTCGGCCTCGAATCCTTTATCATTGCTGTCAAGGTGGGGGAGATGCCGCATGATTCCGCGCAGGTCGGCAAGGGTTGCGACGGAGCGGAGCGGCTCCGCCGGTACGAGGGATGCTGCCGGTTTACCGCCGCGAATAACGGTGTAACGGTCTCCCCGGTACTTGATATTGTTTAAAAGTTCTGAAAAGTTTCTGACCGCTTCGGTCGAACTGATGGACACTTGCATATCTGTCCTCCATAAAATATGATAATCATATTTTACATTAAATACAGATAACTGCAATGGGATATTGTCACTTCTACCCCCTCCGCAAGAAAGCCATTGTCGATGCTCTGGCTGGCGTGTTATACATAGGGTACACCTGCACCACAGGGCCAACCCCTGTGGTTTTTGTTTTCCGGAATCAACTGTTGTTTTGAGGAGTTCGATCCATGTCTTTTGAATCCCTCGGCCTGCGCGCCGAACTGCTGAGCGCAATCGCCACCCAGGGCTATACCGCGCCGACCCCCATCCAGGCCGAGGCGATCCCGGTGATTTTTGAGGGATGCGACCTGCTGGCCGGCGCCCAGACCGGTACCGGCAAGACGGCGGCGTTTGCCCTGCCGATCGTTCAGAGGCTGGGTGAACATCCCCCCCGGCAAAAGCGGCGGGCTCCGCGTGCGCTGGTTCTGGTGCCGACCCGCGAACTGGCGGCCCAGGTCAGCGAGCAGACGAACAATTTTGCCCGGCGCCTGTCGTTGCGCTCCACGATGATCTACGGCGGGGTGACCATCCAGGCGCAGATCGAGCGGCTGCACCGCGGGGTCGATATCGTGGTTGCGACGCCGGGGCGGTTGCTCGATCATGCGGAACGGGGCACTGTAGACCTTTCCAAAATCGAGTTCCTGGTCTTGGACGAGGCCGACCGCATGCTTGATCTGGGGTTTATCGACGCAATCAAAAAGGTGGCGGAATATCTTCCGGTCAAGCGCCAGACCCTGCTCTTTTCGGCAACCTATTCGAAGAGCATCAAGCAGCTTGCCGACGAATTGCTCGATAACCCGCGGCGGATCGAGGCAGCGCGCCGCAATATTGCCGCCGACGCGGTGATCCAGGCCATCTATGAGGTGGAACGAAGCCGCAAACGGGAAATGATCTCGTTTCTGATCCGCCAGGGGGGGTGGAATCAGGTGCTGGTCTTCGCCCGCACCCGCTACGGCGCGGACAAGCTGACCGAGGAATTGCTCTACGACGGCATCAAGGCTGCCGCCATCCACAGCAACAAGAGCCAATCCATCCGGACGCGCACACTGGCGGAGTTCAAACGGGGTGAATTGCGCGTGCTGGTGGCGACCGATGTGGCGGCGCGCGGNNGACTATGTGCATCGGATCGGCCGCACCGGCCGGGCCGGAGAGGACGGGATCGCACTCTCGCTGGTCTGCCCGGAAGAAAGACCGCTGCTGGCCGCCATTGAGAAGCTGCTTACCTATGCCGTCCCGCGCCGGACGCTTGCGGAGTTCCCGCAGGTAGCGGCCAAGCGGAGTGTTCGGGTGAAGGAACTCAAAGAGGCCGCTAAAGCGCCCAAGACGAGGAGGACACAGGACAAGCAGGCGAAGGTCTCTGCAAAGGGCGCGACTCCCCGGCGGGGAAAGGCAGTGACCGAACAACCCGCCCCCAAGACCGGCCGCCGGGGGAGCAGGATGAAATAGGGACATTCTCCCGATTAGGCTGAGAACAAAAAAGGGCCCACTCCGTGTGGGCCCTTCATGAATCCAGGGGTCGTCAGGCCAGGCCCTGAATCAGGCCAGGTCGTGGACCCCCTGGTAGATGATGTCGAACAGCTCGGGGATATGTTGCTCCGCGATGCAGGAGAAGGCGATGCGCAGGTCGGTCTTGGTGGTGGAGATGGCGCCCACCCCGTACTTGTCCAGCAGGTGGACGCGCAGTTTTTCGGCATCCACCGTCTTCAGCTTCAGGCACATGAAGTAACCCGAGTTGAACGGGTAGTAGGTCCAGGCTGAATCGTATTTGCCGCTGTTGAGGACTTCCTTGGTTTTCAGGGCGCGACCCTTCATGACCTGGAACTTCTCCTCCTTCTGGGCCAGGAACTGGGGCGAACGCAGCGCCTCGATGACGAATGTCTGGGAGGGGTGCGGGCAATTGGAGATACGGGCGCGAATGATCCCCATGGTCTTCTTCTCCAGGGCGGTCATGACCGGCGTGTTTTCGTATTCGTTGCCGTCGGCAAAGGTGATGAATCCGGTACGGAAGCCCCAGACGAATTCCTCCTTGGTGGCGCCGTCCAGCTTGACAGCAAGGATGCGCGGATGGAGGTTGGCCAGCTTGCCGAACAGGGACTCCTTGAGGCTCTCCTCGTAAAAGAGGCCGAAATAGGCGTCGTCGGTCACGGCAACGATATTGCAACCCGATTCGGCCACCTCCTTGATGGCGGCCACCAGGGCATCCCCTTCGGCCAGGGTCGGGGTATAGCCGCTGGGGTTATTGGGGTAGTTGAGCAGGACAACGGCCTTCCCCTTTTCTTCGGCGCTGTCCTTAAGGAGCGCCTTGAAGGCGTCGATGTCGTAGCCGCCGGCCACGGTGAAGGTCGGGTGTTTCTTGACGATGGCGCCGCTGCAGGTGCCGAAGGTCAGGTTATAGTTGCCCCAGAGCATGTCGGGAAGGATCAGGTGATCCCCCTTGTCGATGAACAGGTCGGAGACGATGGAGAGGCCGTGGGTCAGCGCATTGGTAACAATGGGATTGCTGAAGTGTTTGCCCTGTTGGCTTGGGTTTTCCCGCAGTTGCTTCTCCCGCCACAGGGAGCGCAGTTCCGGCTTGCCGGCTGGGGGGGCGTAGGGGAAGATATCCTTGGGATCAAAGGCTGTGAGCTTGTCCTGGATGCACTGCAGGAACATCGGCCCGCCGTTCTCGGTGGCGATGCCGATGGTGGCGTTGAACTTGTGAGCCTTTTCCTTGGCCTCGGCCGACTGGGTCAGGATGCCCTTGGGGAAGAAGAGGTTCTTCCCGAGATCGGACAGCATTTCCAGGACATGAGGGCTGTGCTGGGCAAGCTGGTCGTTCAGTTCTTGTGCCAATGGGTTCATTGATTTTCTCCTGAGCTGATTTAAATTATTGTCTCACACAACCTGGAAGCCACAAAGTTATAATTGAACAGCACCGATTCAGCTTTGTCAATAGAGAATATCGAGGCAATCCTGTCGTTGATGAAACTTTCGCGATGATGTATGGTTTGAACCAATGACTTTGCTGCGGAAAAGGAGCTTCAATGATAAAGAGCATGACCGGATACGGCAAGGGGGAAGCGACCACCGGCCATGGGACCTTCACGGTAGAGATCCGCTCGGTCAATCACCGCTATGGCGA
The DNA here is from genome assembly GCA_003151775.1 of Geobacter sp. Taxonomy (GTDB): domain Bacteria; phylum Desulfobacterota; class Desulfuromonadia; order Geobacterales; family Pseudopelobacteraceae; genus Oryzomonas. The sequence continues at coordinate 12,929 of PLYK01000125.1, forward strand.
GGTGTCGGTGCGCATGCCGCGCGGTTTCATGGCCTTGGAAAACGAGGTCAAGCGGGCCGTCTCTGCACTGCTCAAGCGGGGCAAGATCGATGTCTTCGTGCAGTGGGAGGAGGCGATGGCCGGCGAATCGTTGCCCCAGGTTGACATGGTCCTGGCGCGGGCCTACTTCACGACGTTCAACCAACTTGCCGGCGAGCTGGGGCTCATGGGCCAGGCGCCGCTCTCCCTGGTGATCGCCCAGAAGGGGGTCCTGCGGGAGAGCAGATCTACCCTTGCGGAGGAAGATTACCGCGATCAGCTCATGTCCGCTCTAAAGGCCGCCGTGGCGGCGCTCGACGCCATGCGGACCAGGGAGGGGGAGGCGCTGGCGGCTGATCTTTCGGCCCGGCGTACCCAGGTGGCGGAATGGACCGCCATGATCAGGGAACGGACCCCGGCGGTGGTGATCGAGTACCGCCAGAAACTGAAGGCGCGCCTGGAGCAGCTTCTGGAAGGGACGGAACTGGACGAGACCCGCCTGGTCCAGGAGGTGGCCCTGATGGCCGACCGGTGCGACGTGACCGAAGAACTGGTGCGGCTTGCCAGCCATTTTAACCAGTTCGACGAGGCACTCCGCCTTCCGGAGCCGGTGGGGCGCAAGCTGGACTTCCTGATGCAGGAGATGAACCGCGAGGTTAACACCATCGGCTCCAAATCCAGCGATGCCGGGATCACCACGCTGGTCGTCCGGATCAAGGCCGAGATGGAGAAGATGCGCGAGCAGGTGCAGAATATCGAATAGTTTCCGCCCGGAAAGGGTTCTTTTTCGCCCATGCGGCGTCAATCTTCGGGCTTGCTTGTGCGGCGTACCGATGTACGCCTCCGCGCAATCCCTCGATTTCCTTGCCTGGACGAAAAAGCCCTCCTTTCCGAATCGGAAACTGCTCGTTTCGTATCCGGGTTTCCGGATGGAAATTAGAATAGCGCGCGGGGTCTTCGGGTGGAACCTTCCTTTTGCCGCTGTTCTGTGCTACCCTCTGCAAAATTCCTGCGAAGGACGTTCCATGATACGCGAAGGCCTGATCCTGATCATCTCGGCCCCCTCCGGGGCCGGCAAGACCTCCCTCTGCAACGAACTTTTGCAATGTTTTCCGGCCATGAAAGAGTCGGTCAGTTACACGACCCGGTTACCGCGGGCCGGGGAGGTGGACGGCCGGGACTACTTCTTCGTATCCCGGCCGGAATTCGAACGCATGGTGGCCGAGGACGCCTTTGCCGAATGGGCCGAGGTGCACGGCAACCAGTACGGAACGGCATTGAAGACGCTGGAGGAGGCCCGCCGCAACGGAGTCGATCTGGTGCTGGATATCGATTGCCAGGGGGCGATGATCCTGAAGGAACGCCTTTGCGGCGGTGTGTTCGTGTTTATCCTGCCTCCCAGTATGGAAGAGCTCCGCCATCGCCTGGAAAGCCGTTCGTCGGACGCCAGGGAGGTGATCGAGCGCCGTATCGTGCGGGCCGCAGACGAGATCAAGGAGTGCCGCCGGTACGATTACATCGTCATCAACGATTGTTTCCAGGATGCTGCCGAAGAATTGTCGGCCATCGTACTGGCGCAGCATCGCCGCACCTCCCGGATGCTGGAGCAGGTGGCGAAATTGTTTGATATTTGACGTAAAATAAGGTAAGAATACTGTTCCATTTTATTGGCAGCAGGAAGGAGTAACATATGGCACGGGTAACAGTTGAAGATTGCCTCGAAAAGGTGGATAATCGTTTTCTTCTGGTCATGCTGGCCTCAAAGCGGGTCAAACAGCTCTACAAGGGGGCTCATCCGCTGATTGACCCGAAGAACAATCGTCTGGTGGTGACCGCGTTGCGCGAAATCGCCGCCGGAAAGGTCAGTTTTGAGATAAATAAGAAACAGCAGGCCCGCTAGTCAGCCTGAACCGGGGTGAAATCGCACATGGAGCGGTTTCACCCTTTTTGTATCCATTTCCCCACACTATCCACCCATTTTTGTCCTGCGAGTAGATGACGGCGCATGATTAGGCTTAACGACATCATCGACAAGGTAACGGCGTACAACCCGTCGGCTGATCTCAATATCATCCGCAAGGCCTACGTTTACTGCGCCAAGGTGCATCAAGGCCAGACGCGCCTGTCGGGAGAGCCGTACATCATCCATCCCATGGAGGTTGCCGGCCTTTTGGCCGAGTTGCGTCTGGACGTTCCCAGTATCGTCACCGGTTTCCTTCACGATACCATCGAAGACACCTTGACGACCTACGACGAACTGGCGGAGATGTTCGGGGAAGAGGTGGCCCAGTTGGTGGACGGGGTCACCAAGATCAGCAAGATCCACTTCAAGACCAAGCAGGAAAGTCAGGCTGAAAATTTTCGCAAGATGCTCCTGGCCATGGCCAACGATATCCGCGTCATCCTGGTCAAGCTGGCCGACCGCATGCACAACATGCGCACCCTGGAGTTCCAGCCAGAGACCAAGCAGCGCACCATCGCCCAGGAGACGATGGACATCTACGCGCCCATCGCCAATCGCCTGGGGATATCCTGGTTCAAGGTGGAACTGGAGGACCTGGCGTTCCGCTATCTAAACCCCGAGATCTACTTTGACCTGGCCCGCAAGGTCTCCCTGAAGAAGAGGGAACGGCAAGCATACGTGGAGGAGGCCAAGGCGATCATCTTGGAAAAGCTGGCCTTCCAGGGGATCCGTGGCGAGGTCTCCGGCCGCAGCAAGCATCTCTACTCCATCTACAGCAAGATGGAGAAACGCAACGTGGAATTCGAGGAGATCTACGACCTTTTGGCCATTCGCATCCTGGTGGAGGACGTGCGCGAATGCTACGAGGTGCTGGGAGTGATCCATTCGGCCTGGAAGCCGATCCCGGGACGTTTCAAAGACTACATCGCCATGCCCAAGGGGAACATGTACCAGTCGTTGCACACGACGGTCATCGGCCCCCACGGCGACAGGATGGAGGTGCAGATCCGCACCCAGGAGATGCACCGTGTAGCCGATGCCGGTATTGCGGCCCACTGGAAGTACAAGGAGGGCAAGGGGTACGACGAGAAGGAGGTCAAGCGCTTCGCCTGGCTGCGGCAACTGCTGGAATGGCAGCAGGAACTCCAGGATTCCAAGGAATTCATGGATTCGGTCAAGGTTGATCTCTTCCCCGAGGAGGTCTACGTCTTTACCCCCAAGGGGGATGTGAAGGGCTTTCCCAAGGGCTCCACGCCGATCGATTTCGCCTACAGCGTGCACAGCGACGTGGGGCATCGCTGTGTGGGGGCCAAGGTTAACGGCAAGCTGGTGCCGCTCAAGTACGAACTGAAGAACGGCGATATCGTCGAGGTCATCACCTCGCCCCACCACACACCGAGCAAGGACTGGCTCAAGATCGTCCACAGCTCACGGGCGCGCAACCGGATACGCGCCTGGATCAAGGTCGAGGAGCGCAAACGGAGCATCGTGCTGGGACGCGAGATCTGTGAAAAGGATTTTCGTAAATATTCCATAAATCTGCAGAAGATTCAGAAGGCCGGCGAGTTCAAGAAGATCGCCGGGGAGTTCGGCCTTGCCGGGGACGACGATCTGCTGGCGGCGGTGGGCTACGGCAAGGTTTCCAGCGGCCAGATCATCGGCAAGCTAGTGCCCGCTGAAAAACTTCAGGAACGGACCGAGCGCAAGGAATCACGTCTCTCGGCGGTCATCAACAGGCTCAAGGGCAGGACGTCCGGTGCGGTGGAGATCAGCGGCGTCGATGACATCCTGGTCCGCTTCGCCAAGTGCTGCAACCCGGTGCCGGGAGACGAGATCATCGGCTTCATCACCCGCGGCAAGGGGGTCGCGATCCACACCGCCGACTGCAAGTTTGCCCTGGAAAGCGATCCGGAGCGGCAGATCGATGTGGCCTGGAACAAGATCAAGACCGCGTCCCTGCCGGTCAAGATCAAGGTCATCTGTCATGACGTCAAGGGCATCCTGGCGAACATCACCATGGCCATTACCAACTGCGAGGCCAATATCGCCAGCGCCCAGATCCAGAGCACCATCGACCAGCGAGGAGAAAACACCTTTGAGGTGAATGTCAGCGACCTGACGCACCTGCGGAAGGTGATGAACACCATCATGAAGGTCAACGGTGTCATCAAAGTGGAGAGGTTAAAGCAATGACATGTGAAACGATTGCGACAGACACGGCCCCGGCTGCGATCGGGCCGTATGCGCAGGCCGTCAAGGCCAACGGAATGCTCTTCTGTTCAGGGCAGATCGCCCTTGACCCTGCAACCGGCGAGTTGGCGGCGGGGGGGGTGGCGGCACAGACCGAACGGGTGATGGAGAACATTGCCGCGGTACTGGCGGCTGCCGGCACGGGGTTCGGCCAGGTGGTCAAGACGACCATTTTTCTGGCGGATATGGGGGATTTTGGCGCGGTGAACGAGATCTACGGCCGCTGTTTCGCTGATCACAAGCCGGCCCGTTCGACCGTGGCGGTCCGGAGCCTGCCCCGCGGGGCCCTGGTTGAGATCGAAGTCGTCGCCCTGGCATGACTCCCGGAATGCCGGGGCGGCGGCCTCGATCTCAACTAGGGCCCCTGCCTGAAAACGGCAAAAAGCCGCGGACACCTTGTGTGCCACGGCTTCAAATCGCGTGCTGATCATGCGGCTTGCGTGCCGCAAAGATTAGAGCGCTTTGGTGATTAAGCCGGAACGGATGCAGCGGGTGCAGACCTTGATGGTTGCGACCGTGCCGTTTTTGACGGTTTTAACCTTCTGGATGTTCGGGTGCCAGACGGTACGGGTCTTGTTGTTGGCATGGCTCACGTTGTTGCCGAAGCTGGGGCCTTTTCCGCAGATTTCACATTTTCTCGACATATGGTTATGACCTCCATTAATTGCTGAAAAAAGATTTTTAGCAGATTAATTGGCCGCTTGCAAGGGAAAAATTGGATTACTCATGAATATCGTCAAGGCCTTCATAACGCTCGTCATCATCCTGTTCATCGTTGTTGCGGTCCTGTTCATCGACTTTACCTACAAGACCTTTTCCTACCGGCAGCGGCCGGTCAAGGCCGATGCCATCGTGGTGCTGGCCGGCGGCAAGGGGCGGGTCGAGGAGGGGGTGCGGCTGTACCGGGAAAAGCGGTGCGGCCATCTTTTCCTGATCGGGGTCGATCCATCCGTCCGCAAGGGGGACCTGTACCGCCCCCGGACAGGCGATCCCTCATCCGAAGGGGTGGTGCTGGAAAATGCCTCCCGCAACACCCTGGAGAACGCCATCTATGGCCGTGACGTCATCATGCGTGCCGACGTCCGCTCAATCATGCTGATCACCTCGCGCTACCACATGAAGCGGGCCGCGATCCTGTTCCGCAACGCGTTGCCCAAGGATGTGGCCATCTACCCCTATCCGGTGGACAGCAAGAACCTCAAGGAGGCCTGGTGGAACCACGGCGGCAGCTTTCACCTGCTGTTCAGCGAATTCTACAAATACTGCATGTTTCGCTTCTTTTTCCTTTTGGCGCCCGGCGAGCTGCGTAACGGTATCCTGCCTGTCCCTTCCGGCGGCTGAGGCTCTTCCCTATTTGCGGAATTTCTGATAGATTAGAACTTTACTCCAGCCGATGCTTGAAAGGAATCATTACATGCGTTACCTAAGCACGCGCGGCGGCATTCAGCCGATCCCCTTCAAGGATGCCGTCATGATGGGGCTGGCCACCGATGGCGGCCTGCTCCTGCCCGAGACCTACCCCCTGGTTACCCCGGAACAGCTCAACGCCTGGCGACGGCTCTCATACCCGGAGCTGGCCTTCGAGATCATCTCGCGTTTTGTGGACGACATCCCGTCCGCCGAACTGAAGACGCTGATCGACCGTTCCTACGCGACCTTCACGCACCCCGAGGTGACGCCGGTGGTCAGAGAGAACGGCGTCTACATCCTTGAGCTGTTCCACGGCGTGACCCTGGCCTTCAAGGACGTGGCCCTGCAGTTCCTGGGCAACCTGTTCGAATACATCCTGGCCGAGCGGGGACAGCATCTGAACATTGTCGGCGCAACCTCGGGAGATACCGGCAGCGCAGCCATACACGGCGTGCGGGGCAAGAAGGGGATCAACATCTTCATCCTGCACCCCCACGGCAAGACCTCGCCGGTGCAGGCCTTGCAGATGACCACCGTCACCGATGCCAATGTCCATAACATCGCCATCCGCGGCACCTTTGACGACTGTCAGGATATGGTCAAGGCGCTCTTCAACGACCTGGAATTCAAGGAAAAGCACGCCCTCGGCGCGGTCAACTCCATCAACTGGGCGCGGGTACTGGCCCAGGTGGTCTATTACGTCTACGCCTGGCTGCGGGTAACGGAGGAGGGCTCGGCCCCGGTCTACTTCTCGGTCCCCACCGGCAACTTCGGCGACATCTTTGCCGGCTACGTGGCCAAGCGCATGGGGCTGCCCATCGAAAAGCTCATGCTGGCCACCAACGAAAACAACATCCTGACCCGCTTCGTCAACCAGGGCGATTACTCCCTGACCGGCGTGGTCTCCACCCTGTCGCCCTCCATGGACATCCAGGTGGCGTCCAACTTCGAACGCTACTTGTTCCATCTCTTCGGTGAAGACCCGGGCCGGGTGCGGGCAGCCTTTGCCGAGTTGAAGGCAAAGGGGCGGATCATGTTCGGCAATGACGAGATGGAACAGGTTCGTCGCGACTTCTGCTCGACCTCGGTGGATGAGGCGCAGACCCTGGATACCATCGGCCGTTTCTACAAGGAGACCGGCTACCTGCTCGACCCCCATACCGCGGTCGGCGTGCACGCTGCCCTGGGGCAGCTTCCCGGCGATAGCCTTCGCGTATGCCTTGCCACGGCCCATCCGGCCAAGTTCGGCGCGGCGGTGGAAAAGGCCATCGGTGCGCCGGCCCCGGTTCCGCCTGCCATTGCCGCCCTGGAAGGGAAGCCGGCCCGCTGCGTGGTGATGGATGCCGACCTGGCCGCAGTCCGTGCATACATTGTGGCCAACATCGGGTGATTGTTACCGGAAAGAGGCCGTACCCGTAATTATTGTTACGGTGGTTAAATATCTGAATCGTAGGGGCGAACTGCTGTTCGCCCTAACCGCTGTTCGCCCAATCAGGGCGCATGCAATGCGCCCCTACTTCGTGGTATCGTGTGTGCCCGGAGCAATAAAACGGCTTCCCAGATTTTCCATGTCGATTGATTTTACCACTTGGAAAGCCTTCCCATCGTCACCCGTTACCAATGCTTCTATAAACCGGCAGAAAGCTGGGGATAATACCTTGCCTTTACGCGACTTAAGGGCCTGTGCAAGAAAGGTATAGTCCGTAAGCTTCCAATCTTTGTTTTTTGTAAAAAATTCTATGTATTTAGAGACAATGTCCAGCCTTTTAAGCTCGATAAAAAGGCTTTTTTCTTCATCACTTGCATCTTTCTTTAATGTTTCCGCCGCAAAATCGTCTGTTGCCGAATCTGCAAACAACAACCAAAGCTTCCTGACGTCATCAGCGGTCTTTAAACGTTTAATAACAGAACCAAACGTGAGACATACGGCAGGGTAAGATATTTTTGCAGCAGCCGGTATCGAGAAACGGTTATCGGAACGTAGTGTGCTTATGTCTCCAAGGTTTTTTGAGGTATTTCCCTCCAGTGCATTACAATAGCCGGCTCCAAGGTCATCACCAGTACCTGCTCTACTTATGGTATCGAGTATTTTATCGCTGACAAATAGTTTATATCCTTCACGTTCCAAACCTCCTTTGCCAACGCCGTAAACAGAATTTTTAGCCTGCACCCCCGTAGCCATTGCCAAGATTGTCATTACCATAAGAATTGCCTGGTTCATTTATTCTCTCCTGGAAGGTCATTATTACAGATCTTTGAACAGCAAGCAGTCAATGTATCACCCAGCCGCTTTTTTTGACGAGTCCTGTCTTTGCAAGTTGAACAATATAACATCCCTTCGATGCATAGCGCTGTCCCGGCCCGAAGCTGAGGCGTTCATACAATGGGACATCCTGGTCCATGTCCATGCCGATCACGTCGAGCAAATTGTCACGGTAATAATTTCCCCTCATATCCAGTAATGCCGAGTGAAGGATTATGGTGAGAATTTGTGTCTGCAGCGATATTCTAATGGTGGCATCAGTATTTGCCTCCATGCTGAAAACTTTTGATCCCATCGATGACGAGGTTATTTCCTTAGTCGCCAGTTGAACCGCTCTTTCTTCGGGAGTTTGTGAAATACCGTAGGGATACGTGAGGTACGTGAATTTTTGAACGCGCTCATTCAGCGACAACATGCTCTTGCCCAAATAGGTCGATGAGACTAGAATGATAGACGGTCTGTTTTTCTCGACTGCCACCATCTCCAGTGTCTTGAGGGCTTCCGGGCCATCCCAGAGGATTATCGCGGCCGGTTTTTTTTGTGCCAGCTCCCGTTGCAGGGACTTTGCAGTCAATTTCATTCCTGCCTTCAGGGTGATCGTCTCCGGCGCCTTTTGTCCGAAACCGCGCCAGGTTTCCAGGAATCCCCTGGAAAGCGCCCGGCCCTCTCGCGAGTCCCGGACAAACTGGATAATCCGCTTGTCTTTCAGGTCCTCTTTGCCATTGAGGAAGCGGGCGGCGCCCTCTCCCTCCTGGTAGTACCCTTTTGACAGGTACAAGGTATACCAGTCGTCTTGGGAAACAACGGGAAAGTCGGTGATCGGGAATATGTTTGGAATGCGATTATCTTCGCAAAATTGATGAATCGGTTGCCATTCACCGCGCGTTATCCCACCCAGAATGGCAAATACCGGCTCCTTGCGGTAGTACTCCTCCAATTGGCCGCGCCATGTCTCCGGAGCACCCTTCAACTCCCAGCATGACAGCGACAGCTTCCGGTTTGCCACCCCCAGTGAGGTCATCGTTACTGCCGCCATGAGGCGGGACCTGGCCCCAGTCGATCTGACCTGGTTCGACCTTATCATTCTCGGGTCGTGAACATCAGCCTGGTTTTTGTTCCTGATATAATTCTCCAGGGGGACCAGCATCGCATTCCGCTCTTCAGGGCTGACGCCATCCGAGACGATGGTCGCAAAGCGGATGGTCGTATCCGTTACCCCGGGAGAAAATTCAGAAGACAGCGATTTCAGATACGAAACAAGAAGTTTCATCTCATCGTCTTCAAGGAGATAACGGGGCATGACATCATTCATTACACGCCCGGCGGAATCGATGCCGCTCCGGAGTGCGTTAGCCAGTGATTCATCGGTATATACCGGGCGATTGTGAGGTTTCTGGTAATACTGCGAATTATATTTAACAAGCTGGGGGGGTAGAAATGGCGTGTTTACGTATCTGGGAGACGAGTAACCCTTGAACGGCTTGAAGAGATAAGGGCCGTTCGTGGGAGGAGTGACAACGCCACCCTCAATAGAACCGAGTCCGCTGCGCAGATGACAACTTGCACAGGTGAAAGCCGTTCCCGGAACGGGAAGATCACCCTTGACAAAAGCATTCATCGGTTCACCCGATGGCAGTATCCCCTCGCGGTACATCCGCTCACCAAGCTTCAGCAGCTCTTCAGAGGAAGGAGAGGGTTTATCCGTCGCCCCATACGAGGTAGGCGGCCAGACCGGCAACAGAAGTACAACCAGGCAGAAAGCTGCGGCGGATATATAATTGCCCTGTCCACTCCGGATCGGGATTCTCATAGTATCCCAACCTTCTGACACTCGCTTATGAATTCGGCACTGCCCATGAGTCCGAAAATTCTGATCCATTTGCCGTCGCCCGGCGATCTGATCAATGTCAGCGGAAAATGGGACATCTTGTTGGGTATATATGCGTTAAAGGCATACATGACCTTGTCGATATCCGAACGGGTTCCGGTCAGAAAATCCCATCCCGGCTTTGAGCGATATCGTTTCAGGTACTCCTTCAGAACCTTTGGCGTGTCGTTTTCCGGATCAATAGATATGGACACCAGTTGGACTTTCTGGGAGTTTGAACCAAGTTTCTGCTGAAGATTGGCGAAACTAACCGAAAGTATTGGGCATATTGTTGTACACGTGCCGAAGATAAAGTCCACTATAACCGGTTTGGATTGCATCAGCTCTTTGAAGCGAACCTTGGCGCCGTTCTGGTTCACGAGGACCACATCCGGCATGGAATAATTTTCGATGGTTCTCCGGTATTTCCTGTCGTCGGCTCCAGCAGAAAACCCAACAAGCAGCACCGCAATGAAGGCCAGTAATTGAATCAGGGTTAGAGCTTTTTTCATGGAGTGGCATAGCCTCCCTTAATCAGATAGCATAAATTTACCTGCCGTCTGTTTTTCATGACGGCACTATAGCACATGTCGAATTACTATTTGTACTATTTTGTAATCAGTCTTTGCTCTTACAGCGCCCGCAGGGAAAACTTCCGTTTCATCTGACCCTGGTACAATCACAAACTTGTACTGTTTCGGTAAAATTAACGAGGCCCCTGGTGGAACTCAGGGGCCTCGCACTTGAATCAAGCCTTACTTCACAAAAACGGATCACCACACTCTGAGTCTGTTTCACTGCATTAAAATTCAACATGAACTGCTGAGTATGGAACTGTTCACATGGTGGAGCGGGCAGGTGGCGAGAGACGTCTCGCCACCTGCCCGATTTATTATTGAACAACGAAGTTCAAGATTGTGCTCCACGGCCCCTGTCCGGAGGGGTTCTTTGCGGCAACCTCCCACCCGTAACCGTTCGTGGAGGTGAGGGCCGTAGCCGGGGTGTAGCTGCAGGTAGTGCCCACACTGCATCCGGCCTGTGCAGGCGTAATGTCGATCGGTCCGCCTATGCCGGTAGTGTAATCATACAGATAGATCTGGTATCCGGTGGCGCCGGACACCGCATTGAAGGTGAGGGCTGTTGTAGTGGCTATGCCTGCCCCCGACGGGGAAACGATCGCTGGTGCCGCGGGAAGTGGAGGCAGGGCAACGGTAAAGTTCAAAATGGTGCTCCACGGCCCCTGCCCGGAGGCGTTCTGAGCTGCGACCTCCCATCCGTAACTGTTGGGGGTGAGGGGCGTTGCCGGGGTGTAGCTGCAGGTAGTGCCCACACTGCATCCGGCCTGTGCAGGCGTAATGTTGATCGGTCCGCCTATGCCGGTGTTGTAATCATTCAGATAGATCTGGTAACCGGTGGCGCCTAACACCGCATTGAAGGTGAAGGCAGTTGTAGTGGCTATGCCTGCCCCCGACGGGGAAACGATCGCTGGCGCCGCGGGAAGTAGCCCCACCGTCACCGTCACCACCCCGGAAACTGCGGTTGCCCCCAGGGAGTTATAGACCTTGGCTGTCAGTGAATACGTTCCCGCATTAACGCCGGTCCAATTGAAGGAGTAGTTCGTCGAACCAGTGGAGGAAGAGCCAATCAGGGTGCCGCCGGAATAGTATTCCACCAAGGTGACGGAGCTGCCGCCGGGGGTGGTTGCGGTTGCCTGCAACAAAATGGATGCAGGTATAATATAGTCTGTTCCGGTCGTCGGAGCGGTAATATTCACAGTGGGGGCGGTAAACGTAGTGGCTGTTACATTTATGACGTTCGACACCGCCGCTAAGCTGCCGGTTTTGACACTGATACTGTTGAAAGCGACGATTCGATAATTATAAATCGCGCCTGTAGTAATCGACGTGTCGACATAGGTGACCACGTTCTTGTCGTTTATTGTTGCTATGGTCGTATAGGTATTATTATTAGGCGCCCTCTGAACATAATAACCGGTCGGAGCGTTGTCGGTGGTTGTCCCCGCATTGGCTGCCCAGATGAGGGTTATTTTCCCCGTAGATGGCGTGGCGGACGATAGAGTAGGGGCAAGCGGTAAGCTCGTCGCGGTCAAGAACACCATCGGCCGCATCATGTCGTTTTCTTCATGGCCCAGGATGTGGCAATGCCAGACATACTCCCAGCCGAAGTTGGTCACCACGTTGGTTATTTGTGGCACCGTTCCTATGCCTACTGGTGGAGCTACGGGGACGAAGTTTACATCGGGGCCCGCAGGCATCGTCGGGTCGAGCAAACGCATGCTGACGGGGACCACGAAGGGTAGCACCGGCGACATCGGTCTTATCGCCACGATTATGTCTTCCATCGGATTCGTCCTGATGACTTCCCTCCAGCCGATCTCGTCCGGATAGGGGGGCTTGATGACGTTGGTGTAGTCGACATGGTTGATCACCTGCAGGTTGAACAGGTGGAAATGCATGGCGTGGGAATCGACCCCCAGGTGCGTAATGCGCCAGATGATCGGTTCGCCGTCGTTTATGATCTCGGTCGGCGGGTCAATGTAATACGCAAGACCTACGACAAAGCCGGCGCCTACAGACGGGGTGAGCGCGTTCGGGACCGAGCCGAGTTGGACGAACACCCTCCCGTAGGTGGGGTCGAAACCCTCGGTCAGGGCCTTCCCGGTCTGCGCCAGGTCCCCGTTGAGCATGGCAACGGCCGTAGCGCCCTGGCCGAGGTCGCCGGCGGCAGACGTAATATAGGTCTCCGGTTGTGCAATATAACCGGCGCCATTGTTAGAGAAGGTGACGGAACCGACGGTATTGAGCGTCGCGAGTTGCACCGTACAGAGCGCCTGAATGCAGGTTGCCGTATTGACCGTAAATGGTTGGCAGGCAGGATCATTCGGCGGCGCAATGGTGCATGTCGGGACATTCACTGGGTCTGAGTAGCCCGCGCCCGGCTCATCGATGTTGATGGATGTGACCTGGCCGCCCGATACCGTAGTCGTGGCAGTGGCCGTAAACGTAGGGGGAGGGGCGAGAGCTGCGAGAGTGGTGGGGTCAGTGTTGGTTATTGTAATTGAAGGCGGCGCTGTATAACCCAAGCCGGCCGTAGTGAGCGTTGCTGGCCCCATGGGATTAAGCCCCGGCGTGGCTATGGCTTTTGCGCAAGGTGCGATCAAAGTGCCGGCTCCATTATAGCAGGAGGCAGGGAAGTTATCGATAATTTTTATGGTTGGCGCAACCAAATAACCGGCGCCGGGTGTAGTCCGGATTTTCGCAATGGGCTGGCCCTGGCCGGTTATGTTCACGGTGGTTTGATACCCCTGGACATAGTTGTCGGTTGCCCCATTAAAATGGTGGGGATTGCCGACGGGATAGGCGTTGTTGTAGGCCAACTGGGGCACGATGATAGAGGGTTGGGACGCCGCGAAAACCTGCGGCAGAGTCGTCATCAATGCAGCCAGAGTAGGGCCGGGGTTTGTGAGGACCCCGGTTTTCGGGTCAATAGTGGCGCTGTAGTCCAATGTTGAAGTCTTGCTGCCCGCGATCCTGATCTGCATGTAGGTTCGGGTGTTGGGTCCGAAACCGCGTGGAGTTGTGTGGGCGCCGCCGACGCTTGTCTGATCGACATCGTCGGTGTAGTTGTCGTTGAACGGCCAGCCGTTCGGCATGGGAGCGGGCGCGTCGTTGTAAACGAGGAGCACGTCGCCGGCATGGGCAGAGGAGAAGTCGGCGATGACGTCGGCTCGCATGGCCGGCATCAGCAGGAGCGAGTGGCTGGAAACGCCGAGGAGCGGAATGGTCTGACGATTGTAAATGAAATCAACCGGTTGGGCCGGGAACAGAGCGACCTGCGCCATGACGCCGCCCTCATTGCCGATCTGTATCCACGGCGGGCCTGAAGTTGTGGGATCCGGAACGCCGCCATCGCGCCCGTCTCTCGGCCAGAGCGGAAATGTCGTGTTCGGGGCCGCGGTAACCATTTTGGGCTCGGTGCAGCTTGCCGCGTCAAAGTTATTGGGATATTTGCAAACAACGCCGTTTTTGTCCACTGCATAGAATATCGACAGGTTGAGCGAGCGGTCATTGCCGACGCTCAGTATCCGGAAGCGGACGGCATCCGGCGGCAGCGTGAGGTAGGGGAAGGCGGTGCCGTTGACGGTTGCGGTATCACCGAACGCTTCCGGGATACCGGTCGGGCTGGGAAGAGTGAGATTCAGCGGGTTCGCCGGCGGGATCACGAATCCGGCATAGTCCCACCTGCCGTTCCAGGTGTTGCCAGACGGGTCACGAGGGTTTTCAATCGGCAGATACTCGTGGGGGAACCAGAGGCTTCCGCCCGGCATCCCGGTAATTCCCGTGAGATTGCCGGGTGTTGGAGTATAGTATCCCCAAAGAGGATCGGTTGTCAGGGTGGCGGAGGTTTTTACATATGGTGCGCCGGTTGCCGGGTTGTTCGGCAAGGCTGTCCAGGCCGTAGCTGCCGGAGAGCCCGCTACATTGGCGCCGGCGGTGGCGTCATTCACGAAGGTCTTGTCCTCGAAGACCAAGGGAATCCCGTATTTGTAAACCCCCCCGAGGTTGGGCAGGATTTGCGCATTGGCCGGATTAGCCCCGGCGACGTTGGTGCCGGAGATCATGTCTTCCTCGTACTGGTCCACCAGCAGGTAGCCGGCGGCCATGCCGTCATAGACGTTCAGGCGGGTGATCCCGTACGCGTGGTCGTGGTAGAACATCAACCGTGCGCTCTGCTGGTTGGTGTAGTAGTCCGTCCCGATTCCGTCGTGTCCTCCGGTTGCGGGATACGTAAACGCCGCTGGCGTGAAGCACCCGGCGGCAAGTGTGGCATTGCATGAGCCAGTGATCATATCGGGCACGTTCACGAACGAAGCGCCCTTGGAGTAGACGGAAGGCTCCGCGGCGGGGGTAAACCACTGGCTGGGCGTGCCATCGCTGATCCACGGGGTTGCGCCGCCGTGGAGGTGCATGGTGACGCGATTCTGGGAGTAATCACCGGCACCCGCGCCATTGGGCCCAGGCCCGGCCCCCATGTAGGTGGGGTCGACCGGCAGCGGGAGGTTTCCGGCAACGCCGGTGGGGAGGAGGTTGTGAACCATGAAGCGCACCGGCTTGCCGTTTCCGTTCACGCCGGCTTTCTTGGTCGGATCATAGGTATGGGCGATGATCAGCGGTCCCAGGTATTGGAGTACGCCATTGTGGGCGCCGGTGGCGGTACTGTTGTACTCAGCATAACCCCTGAGGGTCGCAGGGGGGAGATCCGAGTGCATCTTCTGAGTGTACTGCCCCACCTCTAGTGAGTAAAAATCCGAGGCCGGGTTTGCGGTATCGGGGTTAGCGAGGTTACCCGCAAATGTTGCCGTGTCCGCGGCGGCCAGGGGGATGTACTGGTTGAGGTCGTTCTCGTTGCAGTTGCCTGCTCCAAAATTTGGCGTGCATCCCGGAGCGCCAACGCCCGGCAGCGCGTCGACGAATTTCCTGATGTTCGGGCTGTATGCGAAGTTGGCCTTTGTGTAATCCACTTTCGGATTCCAGGCGATACCCGTCGGATAGAGCGGGTTAGTCGGAGCATTTGGCGGCGTAGCCACGGCCATGGCCATGGGGGCTGCCAGCATGGTTATGGCCATAGCCAGCAGTATCGCTCTCCAAGAATAGAAACCGTGATTATTCATTTCGTACCCCCTGTTCCTGTATTGGAGGGCGCCGTGCCGCTAGTCCCTGGTTGATACCCCGTTGAATGTTCATTAATGAACTTTTGGACATCCTGCCTCCGCTTCAGCGCGGCATCTCTCATCGCACGCGCCTTTGCGGCCTGTTCCGCCGACTTTTGATTGGCAACCGCATCCTGAGCCGTTGTCTGTGGTGCAGCGGCCGGTTTCTCTGCCGCGTAAACTGCGCCGGAAAGGGCTGTTGCAGCCAGTACGAATGTCGTTACCAACAAGAGCCTGAATCTGTTCATGGTCATAATCATCTGTTTAAATTTGTTCACGATGCTCTCTCCTTTCTACTTGTTGATTACACAGAAATCGACCACCTTAATCCTCTGCTTTCGTTTTTGCAGATAACACTCCTTTCAAATCGGCCTTTTCACCTGATTTTCATTGAACTGGCCTTGATTTAAGCCATAAAGCCGCATGTAATCTGGCCAGTTCGTTCCGCACTATTGGGGCATCCGCCTGTTCCGACTCCGGTGTATTTCCGGACGCTACGGTTTGGTCCTGCACGCCAGGCTGATCCTGCGGTTTTTTGGGGGACGATGCGGGCGCCTGTTCAGCAACGCCGTCACATATCGCCTCGTAATGATCCGCATATTCGACGACCCGGCAGTCGGTACCGGCGAAGGCAGTGCAGGGGAGCAACACCATCAGCAATAAAATTTTATTTCTCATGGCTTAGTTCCCTCCCGGTCACTTCTTAACCTCGAGCAGTTCCAATTCGAATACTTAATCTATTTAAGCAAGGATAATACCGAAACTTTTTTTGCGGGTTAGTCCTGTAATTTCAAGGCGATAAAAATTATTAAAACCGGACGCATGTCTCATTTTGAGAATATTGTCTCATTGTGAGACTTCTGCGTGGGGATATAGGGAAAAGGTGATATTCCGGAGACCCGATTGTCTCGATGAGACGCCGTGCGCTTTCCGCCCTATTTTCACGGATGACTTAGACCCCTTTCCGGATGGAAACTATGTAGATTTAAGGATAAAATGTAACAGGCATTTTGATGATGTCAAGTAGACGCGGTGTTCAAAGTTCGGTGGGCATATCAGCAAATTTATTGCCATCGGGATTGGGAGGGGAGGGGAGGGGAGGGGAGGGGAGAGAATGCTACGCGGGTCTTCCCCCTGATCCAGCAGGCGACCGGTTTCCCAGTATTTTATACTTGCATCGGACAGGGAAATTGTGGGATAGTTGCCACGATGAAGGACGCGAGTGCGCCCTTTTGTTTTATAGGCAAACTCCCGGAATCTTGGCCGGAAGGCATCACCCTGATGTAATATCCAAAAATACATGCGGGAATAACTCAGTGGTAGAGTGTCAGCTTCCCAAGCTGAAGGTCGCGGGTTCGAATCCCGTTTCCCGCTCCATAAAATCAAGGGGTTAGGCAACTTAAGCCTAGCCCCTTTTGGTTTTTTGTATGTATTGCAACCTCTCTTGCAACCTCTAAAACCTTTGCTGGGTTGAGATGTCCTGCGGGCGTTTTTCGTCAAGACAGGGTTAAATGTGGGTTTCTGGGCACACATAACTTAAGGCCGTTAGCCCTGCAATACGTGGCCTTATCACGTTTTGTGGGGCGTAGTTGTCTTGAGTGAGCATGACGCCACTGTAATGGAACGTAGGGCGCACCAGAACGCGCAGCCTTATCGTGCGTGTCGGGTCGTCCCGTAGTGTAATGGAATGCGGTGTGATGTGAATGCCTTTGTGTCTTGGTATAGCCTTCTTGTTTTTTTGAGGGGTAAGGTGTGGGGTGCTTTCTGAAAATGCTCTGGCGGGCTGTTTTGGCAGCTTATCCGTCTATTTTGCATTTATGGTTTATGAAGTCAGAGGGACTGATTCAGAATGTTGTGATTCAATTGCAGACTTATCAGTATCAATTGCCTTGCGACTAAAAATATGCCAGTACATCACCAAAGGAAATGCAAGAAATATAATACTGCATATAAAAATAAATGACCTTGAAACATCGTAACCATAGCTCATCCCAATAGCTCCCAAAAGAGCTACCAGCAACACGTTCATCAATAACAACACTAACAATCCGACAATTGCTTGCGGTATAGCCTTCCGGTTGTGCCATAATCTAGGTGTCATAATTCCTATATATACTGAATAGCTTGTTATATCCATGGGTATTCCAACCTGTAGTGAATCTTGCCCGTGCCGGTAAAAAAGTAAGTTATCCCAAACCACTGATGCGTGTGAATCCATTGATAAAAGTTTGTATAAAGGGGCTGCCAGTATCGTAAGAACTTGGCTGTAGGCGTCCTTGAATCTGTACAGAACTAGAAGCGTGAACGTACAGATCACGGCAGCCAGCGCAATGGATTTGATGGTATCTCCGGTTATTTTGAACCTCCTGTCGGCCCAGACTTTCCAGATGAAAAATACCAGCAGGGCAAATATGACTGACCAAACATATTCATGGACGAAATGTGTCAGGTCGAGAGAAACAGGCCCGAGTAAACCGATGACAATGAGGCGGATTGGATTGACGACCAGAAGGATACCCGTGGCAACAGCTATTCCACTTAACCGGTAGATAAGAGAGTGACGGGTATAGAAAAGGATGGCCAGTGTCAGGATGAGTATATAATTCAGGGCGGTGCATTCTCCAGCGATCCTCAAGGGGAACCCGTTGGTGTAGAGAATGTCCTCACTGCTGGTCATGGAAATCCCCAGCAGGCTTCCCACAACCTTGGTGAATGAAATGGTGAAGTGTTGCGCTGCTGGTAAGAGTGGCGTTATCAGTTTGGTTGAGGTGGCCGCAACAATTACCAGCAACAGAACAAATCCAATCTCTTGGGGAAAGAGGGAATACCCCTTCTGGCTATTTGCGGGATTTCCAGTAGCCATAGCCAGCGATTGCCAAGGTAGTCAAAAGGGTCATTCCTAACCCTCCTACTGGAGCAGTGATAGGACTACCACTGCCACTGCCTGATGAGGCAACAGTAATCGAGAAAGCCGTAAGCGAGGCAGAACCAGAGCTATTGTTGGCAGTGATCTGAATATTGCTGTAGGTCCCTGCATTTGTAGGCGTGCCGGTAATGGCGCCAGTTGAGGTGCTGAAGCTAAGTCCAGGCGGTAGCGTGCCGGTTATGCTGAAGCTGGTGGTGTAGGTTGCTGTCGGGGTAAAGCTGTAGGCCGTGCCGACGGTGGCGGTCGTTGATGGCGTACCGGAGATGGTCGGGCTTGGCATGAAACCTGTAATTTTGCCGATCCGATTGCCGCTATTTTCCGTAAACCAGAGGTTGCCATCCGGGCCGGAAGTGATGCCCGTAAGGGTAGCGCTCGAAGTGATGCCTGAACTGTATTCAGTAACCACACCAGCAGGGGTAATCTTGCCGATCTGATTACCCCCATATTCAGTAAACCAGAGGTTGCCATCCGGGCCGGAAGTAATGTTTACTGGTTGAGCGTTAATAGTGATGCCTGCACTGTATTCAGTAACCACACCAGCAGGGGTAATCTTGCCGATCTGATTACCCTCATATTCCGTAAACCAGAGGTTACCATCCGGGCCGGAAGTGATGCCCATAGGGGAAGAGCTCAAAGTGATGCCTGCACTGTATTCAGTAACCACACCGGCAGGGGTAATCTTGCCGATCTGATTACCATCTATTTCCGTAAACCAGAGGTTGCCATCCGGGCCGGAAGTGATGCCCATAGGGGTAGCGCCCGAAGTGATGTATTCAGTAACCACACCAGCAGGGGTAATCTTGCCGATCTTATTGGCACTTGGTTCCGTAAACCAGAGGTTGCCATCCGGGCCGGAAGTAATGCCAAAAGGCTGAGAGCCCGATGAGATGCCTGCACTGTATTCAGTGACCACTCCAGCAGGTGTAATCTTGCCGATCCTACTGCTTGTCATAGCTTGTTCCGTAAACCAGAGGTTGCCATCCGGGCCGGAAGTGATGCCCGTAGGGTAAGGGCCCGAAGTGATGCCTGCACTGTATTCAGTAACCACACCAGCAGGGGTAATCTTGCCGATCCTATTGCCAATTTCTTCTGTAAACCAGAGGTTGCCATCCGGGCCGGCAGTGATGAAGTTTGGCCCAGCGTTAAAAGTAATGCCAGCACTATACTCTGTTATGGTAGTAACCGCAAAAACCGGCACTACTAACCATAACGCAAAAGTAATTGCCAATACTATTCCACATAACCACTTCATCCGTTTCAGCATGCAGTCCCTCCTTGCCTTAAATATTCAATATCCATGAACTGGAAAATACCCTGAAAACAAAAAACCGGCTCACGGAAATAGTCCGCAACGCCGGTCGGTAACAAAAAAACACTCAATTGTGATAGATTAAACAGGCGCACAATAGCCCCCAGATAAAAATCCGGCAGCCCAGCTGTCCTTGTAACAAACTGGACCTGTGGCTTTGTGCGCCTACCTCACGATAGGTTTACCCTGAAACGGAATGATTAACCTAAATGTGCAAGCATTAAACATGCCGCAGCCACAATGTCTAATATCAGTATGTTACGAGTCTGGTTGGACCCATTCTGGTCATATAACCGCATCAATAGCCGTGAAATGACGTTATTGATGCATCATAATTGTCAAGAATGCTTAAGTAGTTTTAGTCGATTTACGATATTTTGAACCCAAACTACCTGCCCCACAGAACTGCCGCATATCACAATCAGGGCATAGCTTGGTAGGCCGTGATTCCATCCTAAAATCCTTGTTCTGGATGCGAGTAACAATGTCATCAAAGGTGGCGATGGTCGCGCCTATGGTTTTATCATCCTTCGTGAAGGTGACATAGGGGTTGCCTTCCTCTCCGGTATAATACAGGTGCATCCTACTTACCCTCTGTTCCTCGGTGACCTCATCTTGTCCAACGAGATGAACAATTTTGACAAATCCTTCTCTGGGTAGGGGTGCAAGTGGCTTTGACATTAGTTTCCTCCTTTGAAATAAAAAAAGCTCTCGCTGCATACAAGATGAGAGGCTTGGCGACCTCCCTGTATGAGCCAAGAGCTTTTAAATATTTTTTAGTAACGATTTAATCCATCATCTTGATGGACAAAAATACCCTAACATGGATTGAAATAAAAGTCAAGAAAACAATAAGTTGCACCGTTTAACGGGTTTGTCAATGCTTCGATCCGGGTTCCCCTATCACTATTTATTCGTCCTGTGATTGCAGATCATCATGGAAGATACCCGCCCTTATGTTCTTTATTTTCTGTTCGAGGACCAGTAGTGCTTGTCGTTTTTCATCATCGTAGTCATGCAGGTTATAGATGCCGTCCAGTTTCTCTTGAGCATGGTTCATCACACGCTCTCTATGCTCATGGGCTACTTTCATGGACGCCATAAGAGTGTTGGCAGTCCTCCGTAGATCATGAGGGGTAAAGTGCTCCATATCCATTTTTTTCTCTTCTTTAACAGCCACCATTTTGATGCTGTCGCCTTTAATGGGTCTGCGCGGCTGGTAATTTTTCATGTTGCGCCTGATGGCGTAGGCAAGGGCATTTTCGTCAATATGTGTTACCCCCTCTCCTACAGGGGTAGGGAAGATATAGCCCTCTCTATCTCCAATCAATTCAAGAGCCAAGTCTGTTAGGTAGACGCGGTGTGTCCTGCCGTTCTTGGTGCGTTCGCCGGGTATAGTCCACCATTTCCCATCAATCTCCCTACGGTGCATGCCCGCAACTTCTCCGGGCCGCTGAACCGTTACAAGGATCAGTTGTAGCATGCGTTTGACCTCGCTGCTCATGCTGGCCTTCGGCAACTCTTTAGTCAACAGTGCATGGATTTCCTTCGGACTTAACACCCGATCCCTTTTTGGGACTGGAGCAGGGAGGGCAATCTTGATGCAGGGGCTTGATTCCAGTATCTCTTCATCTACGGCAAAACTGAACATTTTAGATACCAGTTTTTTGATGTTCGCTGCCAGCGCCGGACCCCTTACGACAACAGACTCCAGGAGGTCCTTGACATCCCGTCTGGTAATGTCACTGGCTTTACGCTCCCCCCATACAGGCAGGACATCCTTATTCAGGAGCCGTTCATCTTCCTTCCAACAGGATTCCCTTTTTTTCCTCTTGGCATGAAGTTCCATGTAGGATTTAGCGAGTTCCTTAACTGTCGGATTCTTTAACTCATCCTCAGCATTCTGGGCCGCAACCCTCCGCTCTCTCTCAGGGTCCCGGTGCCATTCAAAGCCAACGTCCTGGGGGTCTCTACCGTCCTTCAAAGCCTTACGAGCATCAGTTAACCTGTCACGCGCCATGGCAAGGGAGATGTCAGGGTAATCACCGAGGTTCATCCAGCGGCGTTTCCCAATAATTGTATAAATGAATAACCATATCTTGTGGTTGGTAGGCTGTACCCGGATGGCGAAGCCGTCACCCTCACGGATGACGTAATGTTTCTCTTTGGGCTTAAGATTAGAAATCATCTTATCCGTAAATTTCATTATTCCCCCGGTTGGCCCTCTAATCTTTAGACCTACTGTCTAATCAGCGATGAAGGGTTGCAAAAATACTTGCAACCTCTCTTGCAACCTCCAATAGGCTGGCTACAAATGGATTGTTATGGACAATAATGAATCAATATGTTGGATTAGTCAATGAAATTTAGATAGTTACGGAAGGCATAAAAATGGCTGGGAGGGCACTGAAGGACGGGAAAGCCTAGTAATGACATATTCCCAAGCTGAAGGTCGCGGGTTCGAATCCCGTTTCCCGCTCCAAAACAACAACATAGTTTCAGTAGCTTATGGCTGAAACTCCGAAACTGTGCCCGGTACTGTGACTAAAAAGTGCCGGGTTTTTCGTTTTCCGGGGTGTGATGAAGTCCTGGCCGAAGTATTCGAAGATTGCTTGTGCATCATCTTCTAAACCCTCCACGTAGTTCCCGTAGACCTCGAACACCATCTGCTTTGAAGCATGGCCCATAAGGCTTACCAGACGCAGCGGATTAATGCCGATTGTTCTGCGTTCATCTGCGGATTAACTGCCGTTTCCAGGTTAATTTTTCTTACAGTCACCCCTTGACGAGAGGAACCTTTGGAGCCTAAAGGGGCTGAAGATGGCTTCCTATACTGAAACATACGTAAAAGGGAAAAACCCAAAAAAGGCATATGGAACTGGGATGAATAGGATAAACGCCGATAGATTCTAAACCCGATTGAATTTTGGTTTGACGTTATCTGCGTTTATCCCATTCATCGGCGGTTACATAAAGATTTTTCCGAATTTTATTGTGTTCCAAGGTACTAGCAGGTAACGTGAAAAAGGCCGATCCTGCCTCCCTGTGACTCGTTGAACAGGGTTATGGCGCCCGGGGTGGGCGCGTCGATGACCTTGCACCCCTTTCCGGCGAAGAATTCCGCGGCCTCGGGGGATAGGCGCAGATTGCCGTCCTGGCCCGTCCCCACGACCAGCAGACTGCACCCCTTCTCGTAGACGAATTCGGCTTCCTCCAGGGACATGATGTGCGAGGTTCCATACAGTTTTTTCGACAGTTTCTTCTTGCGTTTTTCGACCTTCCCCGACAGCCGGATGAGGACATCGTGAAGGTAGGTCCTGCCGTCGATGGTGATGCTGCCGAATTCGGCGCCGTCGATTATCATGACGTGACCTCCTGTCGCCGCAACCAATTATTCCGTACCAATTACATGGTTGCAATACGCCTGTAACGATGAAGCATTATGATAATAGTATCTCAAACCAAGAAAAAGACAGCATGAAAAAACTATCGAAGATCGGATATAACGCAATCAGAGATCCCTACCCGTGGGACGGTGCCGAGGTACTCGCGAATGCTGCGGCATGGACCTGTTGCGGCATGAACCTTCCCGCCACGTATAGCCTTTGCCCGATGTGCGAAAAAAGACGCGATCCGGACGTGGTCGACCCGGCCGAGTAGGGGCGCATTGCATGCGCCCTGATTGGGCGAACATCTGTTCGCCCTTACGATTCAGATCCGCGGGCTGTAGTGGCGTTTGAGCCAGCGGCCCAGCCCGTCGAGGCCGGGAAAGAGGACCCGTTCGTTAATATTCGCCTGGTCGAGCTTGTCGCGGATCTCCCACTTCAGGGCAGCCGGGATGATGATCTTGCGCGCAATTCCGGGATAGGCATCCAGCCAGTCGTCAAGCACCATGCAGGGGTCGGACATGACCGAACAGAAGGCATACTGGTTGACGATCCGGTCGTCTATGGATGGGGGCTCGAAGAAGATGGCCACCTTTTCGCTTGCTATCGCATCGAGTTCAGGCAATGAATTGACCACATCCAAAAGCAGTTCGACCGTCAAGACATTCGCGCCTTCCATTTTCAGCCTGTCCTTCAAGGTTTTCGGCAGCAACTCGTGGGCCTTGACGTAGTTGACCGCCCAGATCACGCCATCCGTATCGAACTTGTCGATATTGGCGGTTGCAAAATGCATGGCGATAAACGGGGAGTAGGTCCAGTCGAGCACGCGGGTCGGCAGGCCGTAATGCTGCGCAACAGAGAGCCAGTGCCAGAGAGAGTCGCGCTCCACAACGCTGCGGTGGGCGTATTTCTTGAAATTCCGCAGCAGGTGCCGTTCAAGATCGGCAAATTTCCCGCCCAACCGGATCAAGGTCGTTTCAAGGCGGTAGCTGGTGTCTGAGAGCCCCCGGAAGGCGAAGCGCGATCTGAAACGCCGCAAATCCTCGTTCCATGAGTCGGCAAAGAGTTCGCTCTGAAGGTCATCCCACGAGCTGACTACAAGGGTTTCGATAAAACCGGATTCACCTATTCGCACGGGCTCATACCCCGCGTTCGATCATTCGCCATCGAATTAAACACTAGTGTTGCGACGCTTCCAACGTGGGGGAGCGTTTCCCTCGATCATCATCGAAAAAAGCAGGTATAGGACAAGCGCCAACGGCGGAGCCGTCAAAAGCCAAGCCGCAACAGCCTTGAGCGTAGCCCACGCAAACAGCTTGATCATGCCGCCGCCTTGACCATGGAGCACGTACGTCAGGATTTCGGCCGGGAACGGAGGCCCCCAGGGGAACATCCGCGCCCCCAGCCTGCAATAGGGAATGATGAGGGCCAATTGCAGCGGATAGAGGAGATAGTTGACCGATTGGAGCACGACCTGGTTGAGTCTGAAAACATATGCCGCCACGAGGCACAGGATCGTTGTGCCCCACACGAGCGGCATTAACCCCAACGCCGCACCGATGCAGAGCGTAACGAGAAGTTTGCGGGGGGTGAGCCCGGATGCGAGGATTGCCTTCAGGCGCCGTGAAACGATCTGCATCATGCGCACCGTCCGGATGGCTGCACCATGCCATGCTGCATGGAAGTTTGGTTCATAACGAGACCTCTATATGCGATCGGCGTGGACATGGAATTCAAGGGTCGCACCGGTAACCGTGCTGCGCCCGGTGTACAGGAAGATCACCAGCCAGATCCCCTGCAGAAAGAGAATCAGGGCGGGGTTCCAAAGATTTGAAAGTCCGTTCAAGAGGTTCGGCAGGCCGGGCGATTCATAGGACATAAGCCACGCCGCCCCGATGGAATAGATGACGCCGATCATCCCCATGATCTGATAAGCGGACACCTTCCCGTCTCCCCGGTAATCAGCCCTCAGGGTTTCCGACACGGCCCTCCATCCCTGGGTTGCAATGGTCGCCGTCAGGAATGCCGCTTTTTGATGGGCCGTCAGGAACAGCCAGGTCGCGATGAACCCGAATGCGGTGTAAAGCACGGCCGTGACCGCCTGGATGGGCACCACCTCCGTCCCCTCCATGCCGCCGGCATAGGCGATCTTCTTTGTGGCTCCGAAAAAGACAAAGCAGCGTCCCGCAAATATCCGTTTCAGCACGCCGGATGATGCCGATAATGGCTTGCCGTAACAGCATCCGAAGCTTATGCATGCCAGGCGTCCCAGCCCCTCGCCGAAGGCGTAGGCGATGGAAATGGCGGCGTAGGCCGCCATGGTGGGGATATGGAAGGAGAATACCGCGCCCGCTGTCCGATTGACAAGAGCAATCAACGGCGGCGTGATGAGAATGCCGACAAAGACCGCACCGCCGACCGTAAAGGTGTGAGCCTTTTTTTCGACGATCCGGGCCACCAGGCGTGAGGCCGGCACGCAAAAGGCAAGGAGCGCCACCACCAAAAGCGCCGTGCCCAGCGGCGAGATGCCGGCCGCCCCCATCAGGACGAGAAGGACCATAACCGCCACAAGATAGGCATTGGCAGTGAGAATTCCATACCAGGTGAAATTTACACCGCGCCAGCCGCCCGGCTTCGACATTTCGGAAGGCACCGTGGCAAAGACCTGCCACCTCTCTGCGGGCAGGCTGCTGAACCCCCACCAGAGGTAGAGTGACATAAGCGTTGCTGCGGAAAACATGACGATCGTCACGAGCATGATGGTCTCCCTTGCATGGAATGGCGTTGTAGAGAATCCGTGGGGCATGGAATCGCAGATGCAATCATTGATCGCACCCTGATGTCGGTTTCAACCAGAGGCCTTCCGAAACCATGCGTAAAGCGGCTCGACACGCCAGGCTTACGCATGTTGCTGAGCAGGTCTTCGGCAAAACCGACCCGCCCTTGCTGAAAGATCAGAATATCCGTGCTGCTTCCGGGGCGGTAGAGACTCTTCGGCTGCCCCTTTTCAAGGAACATTCCCCGCTCAAGCGTTTGAGGCGCGTCGTACCCCTGACAACTGTAAGCCTGGACGATATCCCCGATCATCAGNNTTGTTCTTTGAGTAGGGTGTGGCGACGCATACGACAGCTCCCGGGTTGCATGAATGGTAATCCCCGTCGATGGCATAGATATCAACAACCTGCCCGGCCACTGGCGTATGGTTGTAGTGGTATTTGTCGGGCGTAAGCCGGAAAACCGCAAAGTCTCCATCTGAAAACGCTTCCAGCCATTGTTTTTTATTATGGCCCAGCAACTCCTCAAACGAAAAGAATTTTTCCTTCAGGAAGAGCAGGGAGGTTTCATGGAAGGACCCGACCACGATCCTGGCATCGGCGGGAGAGACTACGGCGCCTTGATCCTCCGCCATGGGGCGGCATTCCTTGAAACGGATTTTACGTTCAAATACCTTGCGCGGCGTATCCAGTTGCTCGGGCGGAGCGAGACACTCGGCAAGATCGATGCCGCAGTCGGCCAGAAACCGCCTTTTCGCAAGTATGGGGCGGTCGAAATTGACCCTGCCGAGAATATGCGACGACCAACTGCTCGTCAATAGCTTGAAGAGCCCGGTGCTGTTCTCCCTCACCCCATGGTAGAGGAGTTTGACCATCCGGTCTCCGAACAGCCGCTCGGTGACAACCCTGCCGCTATGCCGTTCGATGTACTGGTGCAGCATCTTCCTGGCCACTCCTTGCAACGTTGGATTCTTGTGTAATCTGCCGTTCATTGTTAGAGACGGTCAAGAGGATGAGGTTCATCAACCGCTGCAAACTCGTGACGTCAACCTTTTCCAGAAGGACGTCCTCTTTGATCGATTCCAGGAAGCGAGCGGCCCCCTGTCCCTGAAGCGTAAACCGGAGGGCTTTGCGCACCTCATCGTCCAACCCGGACGACTCCTGGTCGAGACGTCTGCACTCGTCCTCAAGAAAGCGGAAAGCCTCCTCCATATGGCGTTGCCGCAGGGTTCCGCGGTAGTAGCGTTCAGCTCCGATGTTGAATTCTCGGGACTTGAGGCTCATGGGAGAGCGCGCGTTAACTTCATCGAGGATACCGGCCGTCAGCCGTCCGGCGGCGGTGCGTTGTTCCGGTTCCGCCAGGCGCTCTTCAAGATCGTTGAGCGTGGCATGCAGATCATGGAGTTCGATCAGGTCCGCCGCATCCTCCCTGATTATCCTGACGAGCGCCTTGCAGTATTCATGGTTCTGGACTCGCAGATAGCCGGGATACCGGTGACTGGACCGGACCGCGTTGGTCTTTTTGAGTATCTTGTTCAGAAAGGCATTGGAAGAATTTTTGCTGATAAAAAAGGTGGGGATGCCGATCGCCGATCCGAAAAAGATCTGCCGCCGTTCACTTTCCACGGAGGAGGTGTCGGGGATGTGGGCATGGGTGGTCCCCATAGCGATATATTTGTAGGCGAGTGCCGTTATGAGCGTTTGCAGATCCGCCGCCCGTCCCATGTCCTCTTCGAAATTCCCGAAGAGGCTGTAATGCCTGCCTTCGAACCCGGAAAACCCCATCTTTCCGTACTCACGCATCTTATAGAGCAGATAAACAGACATCTGTTCGTCGAAGACCCCCATGTCGGCCAAGTCCCTCCGGAGATGGTCGGTATTGCCCATGACCCCGTTCAGGGCAGGGCTGCGGTCGGTGGAGAGCAGGCAGACCAGGTAATCCACCAGGCGGTAATCGGGTACGAAATCCCCCTTGAGTCGAAAAACCGTACTAAACAGCTCGTCCAATGCCACCGGTCCGAAAGGGGTCAGCGGCTGGCCGCAGATGGAAAGACTGGCCTTCTTCTTCCAACGCCGCCAGATCATCCTGAGATGGGTGTAGTCGAGTTCGTGCGGCAGAAAACCCAGCGCCTTCTCGGGATGAAAATCGGTGTAGGCGAGGCGATAGGGGGCAGCGGTATAGGTCCCGACAAAGAGCGGCAGAAAATGCTCCGTTATCTTTATCGCAAGGTCGCCGAGCTGTTTCTCATGGACAGCGCCAAAGCCGGAATCGGCATTTGCGAGGGCCTGCGACATGCGTTTGCTGCCGATGCTGATGTGGGTGCCGTTGTTGGCAAGGCTCACATTGGAAAGGTTGGGGAGCACCACCAGATTGTTGAGAATGATTCGCGACTCGCGCAGCTTGGCGACAGCATTGAGTTGACTGCGGGAAAGCACCTGATGGCATAACTGCATGTAGCGGTATTTTGCCTCGCCCTTGTCCCAGCCGGACAGACAAGGGCTCATGAACAGCTCCCGGTAGAAGGTATCCGAGACATGGTCGTTCATCTCCTTTTGCCGCACCGGCGGATGGGGCGCAAAATAGATCATCGCCTTCTGGCCCCGCTCCTTCAAACCAAAGGCCTCATTTGCGTACATCACCAGCAACTGGGTCATGAGGTAGCGGATGGCGCTTTCGCGGGCAATGGCCTTGCCCATGCCCCCCGCCGGCGTCAGGGAAACGACATTGAACGAGAACGTCTCCGGCGAGGTATTGTCGTTCAGGTAATGTCCCATGAGGCGGATACCGGTTTGCCTGATACAGGGGGGGAGAATCCGCTGGGAGCCGATCAGGTCCGCCAGCGCCAGCTTGATCAGGTAGCTGACCGGCAGACGGAGCATCTCTTCACCCGTAGCATCGGAAAGGATAAAACGCCCGCTATCTGCCCGCTTCCCTGCGGCGGGATTCTTCTTGTCAGCCAGAAGGTCCCCCTCGAAGACATCGTTGGCATAGGGCGAGAGATGCCTGCGGGGGAAACGTACCCAGCTATTTTCCCAGACCTTGGAGGGATTGTCCGCAAGGAAGCGTTCCAGGTCGGCAATGACCTTTTGCGGCGTTTCGCCGGCAGCCGCCTGCTTCATGATGTTGGCGAAGTAGTTGGAGTGCTCGATGATGAGCGGAAGGTCAACCTGTCCCTTGTCCCCGGCAACCACAGCCTGCAGCTCGTTCTCCG
The DNA here is from genome assembly GCA_003151775.1 of Geobacter sp. Lineage (GTDB taxonomy): Bacteria > Desulfobacterota > Desulfuromonadia > Geobacterales > Pseudopelobacteraceae > Oryzomonas. The sequence continues at coordinate 42,038 of PLYK01000125.1, forward strand.
ACCCGGCGGTGACGTCGTTAATGGAAAACGGCAACGTCGCAGCCATCCTATCCGGGGATTCGAAGGAAACACCGATCATCGACAAGGATTCGCGCTCACTTGCCGGCCGCATCGCGGTTTCCGATGCGCGTTCTCTCGCTATGGACGCCAGACGTCTCTGATGTACGGTGTGCATACGATTCCCATTCCGGCTGCAATCCGCAATGCCTCAATAGCGGCTTTGCGGCAGCCTTGTTCGTTGTGGCGCGATGTAACGGGTTGCCGGTCCGGTGACAGATGGTGCGGAAGGTCTTCGCAGGAAAGACTTTGGGAAACTGCCGGTAGGTTCACACGCGATTCGCTGTTCATCTCGAATGAGCATATGCTAAGTTTGTAGCCGCTTTATGAACACTGTGTAACTATTATGTGAAATTTATAATTGAATCCGTGAGGCATTCTAAGCAAGATAAGCCGGGAAGGCATACCTAAAGATGCTCCGAAAGTTTGTGAACGGCACCGTCAAATACCTTTTATCACGGTAATTAGCGCATTAACTTTTTTATAGTATAATAATTTCGTGACGTTCTTGAGCGGCAATCGTCACGTTCATAGACAATAGGGAGCACGGCATGGTTTCGTCAGGGTTTCTAAACGAGGCGGTTTCCATCGACCGCATCCGCCGACATATCGAGACGCTGGAAGAGGTTCGCCATCCCGTGGCGGCGCCCGAGGGTCTGGAGCGGGCAGCCAACTACGTTGCCGCATACTTCGACACCCTGGGATACGAGCCGTCAGAGCACCGCTTCCCGGGCAACGGCCGCCTCTTCCGGAACGTCATCGCCACCCACCGCGGCCTCGGCAATCCCCTGGAACGGGTCGTTCTCCTCGCCCATTACGATACGGTTGCGGAGAGTCCGGGGGCCGACGACAACGCCAGCGGGGTAGCGGTGATGCTGGAGGTAGCCACCCTGCTGGCGCGGCTTGAGTTCGAGCGGACCATCCAGTTCATCGGTGTAACCCTCGAAGAAAACGAAAGGGAGGACGATCCCGGGTCCGGCACCCGGGGCAGCCGGGCATTGGCAGCCCATGCCCGCGAAAACGGCTGGAACGTCGAGGGGGTCGTGGTGCTCGAGTCAGTCGCCTACGCAGGGGACCGTGCCGTTCAGACTGTGCCGCCCGGAGTTCCGATCCCGGTCCCCGAGTTCGGGAACTTCATTGTCGTTGTGGGGAACGAGCGGTCAAAGGAGTTGGTGGCCGGTTTTTCGCGCGCAATCGAGCAACAGCGGATCGATCTTCCCCATGTCTGCCTGGCGGTTCCAGGCAACGGTGAAGCCCTGCCGGACAGCCGCCGCTCGGATCACGCCTCTTTTTGGGATGAGGGCTACCGGGCGATCATGGTAACCGACACCACGAACTTCCGCAATCCCCACTACCACCGGCCGACCGACACCATGGGGACGCTGAATCTGGAATTCGCCGCAAAGGTGTGCGGCGCCACCGCCGGGCTCGTTGTGGACATAGCACGGCTCATGTCGTGACGGGTGCAATCGCCGGCACGTTCCGGGAGGTTTGAGATGAAAATAGCCGCCTCGCTTCCGTTGCAGCACAATGGAGCCGATTACGCCTACGAGTTCCGCAGAGACCCCCACTTCTCCCCTGAAGTAAAACATGCTTCCCGGCTCTTTACCGCCGTCGTCCCGTGCCTTACCGGGATCGGCTGCCTGTACCAGGCGGTTGCCGCTGCACGGGACCGACGCATCTATCCTCCACCAGGTAGTCTGGTCGATATCGACGGTTGCCGGATGCATCTGCAAACAAAGGGCGCCGGCGCCGCCACGGTCGTCCTGGAAGCGGGGCTTGGGGGGATGTCCTCCGCATGGGCGTGGATTCAGCCGGAAGCGGCGAAGTTCAGCCGGGTAGTTTCCTATGATCGGGCAGGCCTCGGCTGGAGCGAAACAGATCTCGCACCCAAAACAGCCCAGCTGGCTGCGCGTCGGCTGCGCACCCTCCTACGGCGCTCCCATGCCCTCCCCCCCTATATCCTGGTGGGACACTCCATGGGTGGACTCCTCATCCGGGTCTTCGCCGAGCAATATCTGGACGAGGTGGCCGGGATTGTGCTGGTGGACGCCTCTCATCCCGATCAGCACCTGCGGAGTCCCGACATCAAAACGCACATGCGTTCCGGATTTCGCTTACTCAGGGCAGTTCCCCTGCTGGCACAGCTGGGGTACGTCCGCCTCACCGGACTCTTCAATGCCTGGGCGGAAGGCTTACCCCCACGTCAAGCCGCGGAGGCTGAAGCATTCCTCTCTTCATACCGCCACCTCCAAACGACGCGGGAGGAGTCGGTTGCCTGGGAAGCGGTCTGTGCGGAGGTGCGTTGCACGAGCGGATTGGAGGATATCCCCCTGGCAGTCGTGACGGCGGGGAGAGACGTTTTGCCGGGCCATCCCGAATTACAAGGCGAACTTGCCGCACTCTCCCGTGACAGTATCCATGTGACCGTCAAAGGAGCCGACCATCTCACGCTTCTTACCCGGCGCGAGCACGCTCGCTCTGTGACGGAGGTGATTCGTAACGTGGTCGGGAGGGGAATGTTACGGTGGCGGGGTATCAAACTGCGGCGTGCTCCCCGGAACCGGCCGTGATCCGATTTTGACCGTGTACGTGTCGGAGCAACTTGTCACAAAACAGTAACCCGGAAGAAACATGCGTGGTGTATACTCTGCCCATTTCACGCCATTTCGGGGTTCGTTTTGTGGACACAATCACCTCCCTCATCGAAGAGAGTTGCCGAAAATTTGAAGACAGTACCGCCTTTTTCCGGAAAAAGGACGGAAAATGGCAGGGAACCTCCTATGGAACGCTCCGGGAAACATCCGACAGGATCGTCGCCGGTCTCGCGGGCAGCGGTTTCCAAACGGGCGATCATGCGGCCCTGCTTGCCTCTTCGTCGTTTAAGTGGGTGACGGCCTACCTGGGAATCCTGAAGGCGGGCGGGGTAGTCGTCCCTATCGACAAGGAGCTCAAAGAGATCGAGGTGCGCCATATCCTATCCCACAGCGAGGCACGGGCCCTCTTCGTCGAAGGAGACCGGCTCGACATGGTCCTCGGCATGGCGGCGGAGTTGACTGAACTTCGCCTGATCGTCTTGATTCCAACGGCCGAAGAAACCCCGCCGGACAGCCGCGGTGCCTCACAATGCACGATTCTCCCCTTTGACGGACTCCTTCAGAAAGCGGGCCGTTCCCCCGCTTTGCGCAGACCTGACGACACAGCCCTCATCCTCTACACCTCGGGAACCACCGGCCGCTCCAAAGGGGTCATGCTAAGCCATGCGAACATCGTCTCCAACATTCACCATGCCACTGCCCATCTGGGGGTAGATCAGTCGATTCATACCCTCTCCTTTCTCCCGATCAACCACATTTTCGAACAGGTATGCAGCATCCTCCTCCCCCTTTCCCTTGGCGGAAAGGTATCCTTCTGCGAATCCCTGAAAAAATTGGGCGAGAACCTGGCTGAGGTGAAACCGACCTTCTTCGTTGGGGTTCCTGCGGTCTATCGGATGATCCTCGGCCGGATCATGAAAAAAATCGAGGATGAGCCCCTCTCAAGGCTCCTCTTTTCTTTTTCCGCAACACGGCCGCTTATAGTCTCCAAGGTCCTGAGGAGACTCGGCAGCGGGACGATATTCATCAGTGGGGGGGCCGCACTTGACCCGGCCGTTGCCGCCGGTTTCGCCAGGCTCGGCGTAACGCTGATCCAGGGATACGGCATTACGGAGACGTCGCCGGTCGTCGCCGCGGAATCATGGAAAGGGATGAGACCGGGGAGTGTCGGTCGCGTCCTTGCAGGGATCGAGGTGCGGATTGACGCACCCAATGGCGAGATGGTGGGGGAGATCCTGGTCAGGGGGCCAAACGTCATGCAGGGGTATTTCAAGGACCCGCAGGCTACCTCAGAAACCATCGTCGACGGCTGGTACCGTACCGGCGACCTGGGGCGTCTCGACGGCGAGGGCTTTCTCTTTATCTGCGGCCGGGTAAAAAGCCTGATCGTAACCCCCAACGGCAAGAACATCTATCCGGAAGAGGTTGAAAACGAGATACTCAAGAGTCCGTACATAGCCGAGGTTTTAGTATATGCCCACAAGAACGGCCCGGTGGCGGAAGAGATCCGCGCGGTGGCCCGTCCGGATCAGGAAGCGTTGGATGAGCTTGCAGCGAAACAGGGGCGTGCTCCCCTCTCAAGTGCGGAGGTCGAATCGCTCATCCGCAGGGAAATCTCCAGCGCTTGCGAGAAGCTCGCACCTTACAAACGGGTCAAGAGTATTACCATCCGTCATGAGGAATTCCCTAAGACGACTACGCGGAAGATCAAGCGCTTCGAGTTGGAAGCGCTCATGTCAGCCACTAGTTAGCGCATACCCGGACACCCCTGGAAACCTTAAGTGTTCCGTACCAATTACATGGCAGCAATACGCCTGTAACGATGAAGCATTATGATAATAGTATCTCAAACAAAAGAAAAGACCGCATGAAAAAACTATCGAAGCATTGTCTGCATTGCGGGAGCGAGGCAACCGGCACCATGACCGATGAGGTGAAGCCGGTGTTCAGGATGGAAGTGATTACCTATGCCTGCGGTGCGGTCATGAAGAGCATAACAGGCGCTCGTGGGCGTATCGGGAGGCTGTCCCATGAGGGTTGCGTCCTGGAGCCGGTTGAATCACCATTACAAGGAGATGCGCATGCCACAAAAGATCGGATATAACGCCATCAGAGATCCCTACCCGTGGGATGGCGCCGAGGTACTCGCGAATGCTGCGGTATGGACCTGTTGCGGCATGAACCTTCCCGCCACGTATAGCCTTTGCCCGATGTGCGAAAAAAAACGCGATCCAGAAGTGGTTGATCCGGCCAATGTAACAGAGCTGTAACGTTGCGTATGCCAATAATGGGGTATAAGTAACTATCCCTATTGTTGGAGCCGCCGATGGTCACCCGGAAACAATTCCCGGCTGGACACGAACAGCAATCATCAGAGCCGGTAATGCCCCCTGCCGCCCCGCCGTCCCTTGTCCCAATGATCGACCTTGACGACCATCAGTGGTATTTGAACCGGGAATTAACCTGGCTGGCATTCAAGCGCCGGGTGCTGCACGAGGCCGAAGACGAGCGTGTGCCGCTTCTGGAGCGGCTCAAGTTCATCGCCATCGTCAGCGGCAACATGGACGAATTTTTCATGAAGCGTATCGGCGGCCTCAAGCAGCAGATCGGCGCCGGCATGCGCGAACTGACCCCCGACGGCCGGACCCCCCGCCAGCAGGTGCAGGAATGTTATGCCTTTGTGCGGGAGTTGGAGGCCTACAAGGACGAGCTGCTGCTCCGGGTTTTCCAACTCCTGAGGCAGAAGGGGATCGTCATCGAACACTACCGGGACCTGACGCAGAAGGAGAAAAAGCAGGTCAGCGACTACTACCGGGAAAACATCTTCCCGTTGCTCACACCCCAGTCCATTGATCCGGCCCACCCCTTTCCCTTCATCTCCAACCTGTCGCTCAACCTGCTGGTCACGCTGCGCTACCCCAGGACAAAGAGAACAATCCTGTCCTGGGTCAAGGTCCCTGTCGGTCTGGGAACGCCCCGATTCATCCAGGTCGGGGCGGGAGACCACTTCATCAGCTTGGAAGAGATCATGATGCATAACCTGGATATGCTCTTTCCGGGGATGGAGATAGTCGCCTGCGAACTGTTCCGGGTGACCCGCAATGCCAATGCCGAAAAAAACGAGGAAGAGGCAGACGACTTGATGGCCATGATCGAGTCGGAGCTCAAGGAACGCAAGTTCGCGCCCATTGTGCGCTTGGAGATCGGGGCGGGCATGAATGAGGTGCATCGCGGCAAATTGGCGGGGGAGCTGCAACTGAACGAGGAAAGCGACGTGTTCGAGGCTCCGGTGATGCTGGCCATGCGCGACCTGCACGAGCTCGCCCAGTTGTATTATCCCCGCCTGCATGACCCGCAGCATCATCCCATCGACCATCCCGGCCTTAAGACTCAGCGCAACATATTTCATGTCATCCGCGATGCCGGCTCGATCCTGCTGCAACATCCCTACGAGTCGTTCGCCACCTCGGTGGAGCGCTTCCTGCGCGAGGCTGCGGACGATCCCAAGGTACGGGGCATCAAGATGACCCTCTATCGCACCGCCGCCGACAGTTGCATCATCGACTCGCTGGTCCGGGCCGCCCATAACGGAAAGCAGGTGGCAGTGGTCATCGAACTGAAGGCGCGTTTCGACGAGGAGGCTAACATGCGCCTGGCGGAGCGCATGGAGGAGGCCGGCATTCATGTCACCTTCGGCGTGGTCGGGCTCAAGACCTACTGCAAGGTCATCCTGGTCGTACGCCAGGATTACAGCGGCCTGCGGCGCTATGTCCATATCGGAAGCGGCAACTACCATACCGACAAATCACGCAGCTTCAGCGATGTCGGTATCCTGACCTGTGACGACGTGATCGGCCAGGATGCGACCGAGCTGTTCAATTACCTGACCACCGGATTCCACACGAAACGGACCTACAAAAAGCTGGTGCCAGCTCCCCGATTCCTCAAGAAGGCCATTCTGCGCAAAATCGAGCGTGAGGCGGCCCTCCATGCCCAGCATGGCGGCGGGCATATCCGCTTCAAGATGAACGCCCTCGAGGACAGCGATATCGCCAAGGCCCTATACAAGGCATCCATTGCCGGCGTACGGATCGATCTCTATGTGCGGGATACCTGCCGCGTGCGACCCGGCATAGCCGGCCTCTCGGAGAATATCCGCGTGACATGCATCGTTGGGCGCTTCATGGAGCACTCCCGCATCTACTTCTTCAGGAACGACGGCGAGGAGGAATACTTCATCGGCTCGGCCGATCTCATGAAACGAAACCTGGAAGCGAGGGTAGAGGTCCTCTGTCCTGTCGAGGACCCCGGTCTGAAAAAGGAATTGCGTGCCGTCTTCGATGCTCACGACGCCGACCGGCGCTCGGCATGGGACATGCAGCCCGACGGCGGCTATGTCCAGCGCCGGGCCGCCGGTGATAAGCAGAATGAAGGCAGCCACCAGATGATGATCGCCCGCGCCGAGGCCCGGGCAAAGAGCGTTGCAAAAGGCAAGAAAATCAGGTTATGAACTGATCCTGCACCTCTTACAACCGGAGAAAGCAAATACTTAGGAGCAATCACATGAAAAAATCGGAAAAAAGCTATTTCAGCGCCAATCTCAAACGCGTCAACCGGGCCAAGGCAATTCTTGGTAAAGCTGGCAATTTCCGTCGCGAACAAGCCGAACTCGATGTGATCGACGGCGAGCTGGCAGACTTTGCGGCTAAGCATATACTTCGCCAGTTCGGCTCCAAACTCGCCTACACGGTTGTGTACGATATTCCGGAATTCGGGAAAGTCCTGACTCGGCACGGTGCAGTTGAAGATCTCGGCGCGTTTCATCTCGGCGCAGTGTCCTGGAAAGGCGATGTGAGGGCCAAGGGAAACCTCTTTCATATCCCTTACGAACTGATGGACTATCATGTCACCCAGATCGACAATGTCATGCATACCGAAGCCATCCTTTTCGCTTCGAAACTCCTCGACGTATCCGGCATGGACATGGTCGGGTTCGGCCTGAGCGGCAGCAGTGCTGTTGACCTTGCGATGAAAATAGCCCTCCAGTATCACAACAAAAACAGGGAGAATAAAAAGAGCGGATTCATTGCCATACGGGGCGGATACCACGGCTCCATCTCCACGAACCTCCATCTGGTAAAACTTGACCAGAATATCCAGAATATGAATCTGCGGTTGAAGCTGCTTCCAAATCCGGCTGAAAATCCTAAATGGTATAAGAAGCTGAATTCGCACATAAAAAAACATGGCTCCGATATTGCCGGCATCATTGCGGAACCGGTCATGTTTTCAAGCGGTGTGTATGATCTGATCGAACCGCTCCGCATTGTCGTTGAAATCGCCCGGGAGAATGACATCCTGATCTTTTTCGATGAAGTGGTTACCTCCTATGCCAAAACCGGAAGGATGTTCGCCTTTCAGCACCTGACGGAAAAATTCGGTGAAAAATACCGCCCCGATCTAGTCACCCTTGCCAAGAACATCACCCGCGGCGCGGAAAGTCTCTCGGCCGTGATGCTCAACGCCAAGGTGGCCAAGGGAGTCCGGAAATTCGATGAATATTTTTATGGGTTTACCATGGGCGGCGCCCGCCGTGCCTGTCAATGGGCGTTGGACGAACTGATTCTCATGGAGGAAGCGAATGCCCCGCGCCTTGCGCTGGAACTTGGTGGCTATCTGCTGAAGCAGCTCGAACCTTTGGAACAGGAAGGTGCTGTGAAACAGGTGCGAGGCCGGGGGTTGCTCGTTGGCATCCAGTTCCATTCACCGGAACACACACGGGCTGTAAGCGTCGAGCTTCAGAAGAATGGCTGGGCGCCCTACACCGATAATGACCCCAACGTAGGATGCGATTATATCAATCCGCTCTTCATGTTCAACGACACCCGTGAACGTGTTGACCGGTTTGTCAGTTCACTGCGGGAGGCGCTGCAGAATACTGCCGGAAAGCGAGAGTAATTTCAGAGGGTAACGTCATTTACATGGGCGCTTCGTCTTCTCACGTCGTCTGCTAACGGTGAATGTGGTTCACGACCGTGGTGCAACGGCGAACGAATATCGGATGGCGCTATGCATTCAATCCGAAATCTTCCCTAGCCGTGCCAATTCACTGGTTCATTGCAACCGTGCTCTGGCACAATTACATGCGCACTTTAAAAATTTCCCCCAGGTCAAAAAATCTCACGCCCTGAGATTTTGTCCTGATCTTGGCCATTTCTTGGCATGCGAAATCACGCAGCTTAGGATCATCTGTCATGCCTTCCATTGGTTGAGGCAACAAAAACCTGAATCTTTTTGGAACGATGGACCGGATGGCCGTCAACAATCAGGAATACCGGCTTGGTTTCGTTCTTTATCAACCGTTCCAGAAATTCGATGAATAGGTCAGCATTCATTCGGCCTTTGATGGTCATATCCAGACTTTTGTACCCCTTCGGGGCAACACTCAGCAAGCCCTCGCTCTCAGGCGTGACTCGGCCAGGCTACTGCGGGCCGTTCCGGCCATGCCGCTAAAATTGCGTACATTTAATGTTGTCTCCATCTGACTGTAACAATCGAACGGTATATTACATCAACAAAGACTCATCCATGTTTCAGATGTCTTTGCCACGTCCAAAGGAGGGCCGACATGACGATTCGTCTCGACGAAGACTATTACTACTGGTGTTGCGACTGGTGCGACACGGAAAACCTCGTGCTCTGGGCACGGCTGCATTCCGGAGCCTACTGCGGCGCCTGCCATCGCCCCATGGGGCTGCCCGACAACCCCCATGACGTGGTTGGCGATCATCGGATTAGCACGGGATTGTGCTGAAGCAAAGGCTTGAGGAGCAGACCTCGGCAAATTGATTTATAAGTTGATTTAAAGTCTGGATATAGCCTGCGATTTTGATATCATGAAGGGCGACCGAGGGCGGCATCCGATCAGGATGCAACCTTTGCGGATGCTCACTCTCCCAAAGGTAGGCTGTCCGCCGCACCGGGGCAGCAGCGAAACATCTGGACCCATGTTCTCCAGCCCATTCGCCACAGAGCTTGAATTTCGGGGAGCAAAGCCGATCCAGATCGATGGGGATTTCGTCGGGGGCGGCCCGGCAAGGATCACGGCGGTGGCCGATTTTGCCCAGCTCATTACGTAAGCGTCGCCCCAAGGCCTGCCTCCTCCTGCTGTGCGGCCTTGCCGCACTAATGGCCTGGCCCGGCCGCTGCCTGGCCGTTTCCGGCCGACCGCTCACCATATCCATCCTTGCCTCTCAATCCCTTCTCAGCAGGCCGACGGCGCGGTTGGCTGTTGACGACACCGTCGTCCTTTTGCGCCGCGCCTTTCCCTCGGCCCGGATCGGCGTTGGCCAAGGGTGTGCCGATGTGGTCATCAACCTGCCGGAACTCCCGGCCGCAACCGCTTCCGCCCGTCCTGCCGCACCCCCCGACAGCTCCTTTTGCTGGCGGTCAACGCGCCGAGGCGGTGTCACTACCCTGGGACTGGCCGCCTCGACCCCGGAGGGGGTGGCCTGCGGTCTCTATGCCCTCTTGCAGGAAAGGCTCGCCATACGCTTCATCCATCCACGGGAGACGCTCTTCCCCGCCTACCGCTCCTGGCCGCTCAAGTCCTCCTACACCTTTGCGGGGGCTCCCCGGTTTTCGGTCCGGGGGTTTCATCTCCACACCCTGCACCCCATCGAACTGACCGATCCGCTGATGAACCCGGAGCTTTCCGGCGGTCTCGATGAGGTAAAAGAGTACATCGACTGGTTGGCCCGCAACGGCCAGAACACCATGCAATTCTTCCTGCTGCGGGAGCTCGGCCGGCCCGCCTGGATCAGGCATGCCGCAGGCATCGTCGAGTACGCCCACCGGCGCGGCGTGCGCTGCGGGGTGGAGATCTCCCTGTCTATGCTCCAGCAGCAGGCCTTTCAGTCCCTGGCCCTGCTGCGCCCGTATCCGTCCTATTGCCGCCAGGTGGATGCCACCCTGGCTTGGCTGTTCCGGGTCCGGTGGGACTTCATCACGCTCGAACCGGCCATGGGGGAGCATCTTCCCGTTCTGAGCGGCCTGCTTCCAGGCGTGCAGCGCCACATGGAGCGCGAGGTGGTGCGGCGCTACGGTAGCCGGCTCATGCTCGCCACCCATGTCATCCCCTCCGGCCATGGGGAGCGGGTGCGCCGTCCCTTGGAGCCGACCAGCGGCATCCTGATCCATACGGTCATGTGCTATTCCGTCTCGGAGCCGCACGCCCCGGTCTACGGCAACGTCAACCAGCGCTTCATGCTGGATGCGGCCCGCGACGAGGTTCGTCGCCGGGAGACCTGGTACTGGCCGGAGTCGTCCTACTGGGTCGGGTTCGACAGCTCGGTGCCGCTCTTGCTGCTCCCCTATCTGGACAGCCGCTGGAGCGACATGGATCAGATGGCCCGTCTGGGGGTGGCCGGACATCTTACCTTCACCTCCGGCTGGGAGTGGGGCTACTGGCTGATGGACTGGAGCATCGCCCGCTGGTCGTGGCGTTTCAGCGACAACAACAGGCCGCGCGGGGATGCCCCGCTCGGCCCGCTCGACGACATCCTGCCGGACCAACAGATGCATGGCCTGTGGGACGAAGCGCTGCGCCTGCAGAACCGCTATCTGAAGGAGCGCGGCCTGATGCGCTATCTGGCGGCGCTGACCCCCTTCTCCGAGCTGCCCCATCCCTTTGACCGCCCCTTTCAACCCGCTCCGGGCTTCCGGTACTCATGGCTTTTGAACGATGCGACCCCTGGGGAGGCACAGGCCGTTCTCGCGGGGCCGGTGGCCGATATGGAGGCATATAGCGTTGCCATGAACTCCCTTGCAACGCGCATCGACACCAGGCTTGCGCAGCTCGAAGCGGCGCCGGGCAACCATCTTCGCGGCCCGCTCCAGGCGGCCCGGGAGTTGAACCGCGGCCTGCGGGTAACGGCCCTGCGCGCCCGCCATCGCGCCCTGACCCTGCGGGCGCTCGTGGCAAAGAGGCCGGGCCGGGGCGCCCCCCCAGGCGGCCGGCCGGAGGACATCCTTGCCCGGGCCGCCTTGACCCGGATCGAGGCGTTGGCGCTGGTAGCCCGGCAGGAGTCGGGCTATCGCTACCCGCTGGAGCGGATTGCCCGCCGCACCGCCAACCTGACAGCCTATCCCTTCGGCTACCTCTACCCGGCAAGCCGGCTGTTCTTCTGGGAGCGCGAGGAGGAACAGGTCCGGCATGAGCGCTTCGATGCCTTGTTCATGAACCTGTGGGATTTTAGGCGCACGCTTGGGCTGGGGAGCCTCCTCCGCTGACCGGCCGCTTGATGCGGAATGTCCCGTGAACAGCCACATAACAATTACACAGCCTCAACACTCCTGTAACAGGGCTATGCTACAAATGGCAAGCATGAGAACCTATAAAGCGGATCTGCATGTCCATTCGAGCCACTCCAACAAGCCCACCTACTGGGCGATGCGCAAGTTCAACTGCCCCGAAAGCTATACCTCGCCCGATTATCTCTACCAGACCGCCCGCAGCAGGGGGATGGATTTCGTCACCATCAGCGACCACAACAGTATCAACGGCGCCCTGGAGATCGCCCACCTGCCGGGGGTGTTCGTCAGTTCGGAGATAACCGCCTATTTCCCGGAGAACAGTTGCAAGGTCCATGTGGTGGTGCTGCACATCACCGAGTCCCAGTTCCGCCAGATCGTCGAACTGCGCAAGAACATCTACGAGATGGTGGCCTACCTCCACGGGGAGGGTATCGCCCACTTCATGGCCCATCCGCTCTATGCCCAGAACGACAAGTTGACCACCGGCATCATCGAGAAATCCCTGGTGCTCTTCACCACCTTCGAGGTCAAAAACGGTTGCCGGGCGCGGCGATTCAACGCCTTTACCGAACAGGTCGTCGCCGGCCTCGACGCTGAAACCCTGGAACGGCTTGCCAATCGGCACGATATCCGGCCTTACGGGGCCACACCCTGGATCAAGGGGATGGTGGGGGGCTCGGACGACCACGGCGGGTTGTTCATCAGCCGGGCCCACACGGCCGTTGAAGGTGCGGACAGCGTGGATGGATTCATCCTGGGCGTAAAAGCGGGGCAAAGCCGCGCAGAGGGAGATGACGGCGGCCCCCTGACCATGGCCCACAGCATGTACGGCATCGCCCACAGCTTTTACCGTGAGAGCTTCGGCGAACGCCGGCGCAGTTCGACCCCCTTCATCAGCACCCTGTTGAACCGCTTCTTCAATGTCGGTTCGGCCCGTGAGTCGTTCATTGAAAAAATCAGGCTGTTCATTCTGAAGAACATCCCCGAGTCACGGGATTTCCGCGGCCGCAGCTTCGAGGAGGTCCTCGACCGCGAGGCACGGGTATTGCTCAACGACAACGTATTTTTGGCCACGCTCAAGGGTGCCGACCAGAACCGCACCATATTCGCCGTGACCAGCTATCTGGCCAACCGGATGTTCTACATTTATACCAACCGCCTGATGTCGCTTCCGCTATCTGCCGGTTTCTTCGATTACGTCACGACCTTGAGCACCATCGGTCTGGTGCACCTCTTGGTTACGCCCTACTATCTGGCCTTCCATCACCAGCATAAAGGCAAGAATGTCATGCGCGGCCTGCAGGAGACCTTTCCCAATGCCGGCGATGGGGGGGGCAGGGAAAAGATCGCCCTGTTCACCGATACGCTCGACGAGATCAACGGGGTGGCGATCACCATCCGCCGCCTGATCCAGAGCGCCCGCAACCGGGGGGTTGAGATGATGGTTATCACCGCCGGTGACGCCGCGGCCCCGTTCCCCGAAGGGGTCAAGCGTTTCGGGTCGGTGGGCGATTTCGTGCTGCCGGAATATCCCGAACTGAAGCTCTCCTTCCCGCCGATCCTGGATGTCATGGATTACATCGAGCGGGGGGGGTTCACCCGCATCCATGTCAGCACGCCCGGAACCGTCGGCCTGCTGGGACTATTGATCTCCCGCATGATGGACATCCCGGTGGCCGGCACTTATCACACCGACATCCCACAGTACGTGCGAAGCCTGACCAACGACGAATTTCTGGAACAGGCTGCCTGGAACTACATGATCTGGTTTTACAACCAGATGGAAGAGGTCATGGTGCCGTCCAACGGGACCAGGCAGCAACTCATGTCGCGGGGCCTGCCGGAGGAGAAGATGAAGCCGCTGCCGCGCTGGGTGGACACGGAACAGTTTACGCCGGTCAGGCGCAAGCAGGATTTCTGGACCAGCCGGGGCATCCCGGAAGGTATCAGGCTCCTGTACGTTGGACGGGTATCTCGGGAAAAATCTCTGGAGCTTCTGTCGGAAACGTTCAGCGAGCTGATCGATTCCGGCTTCGATGCCTTGCTGGTGATCGTCGGCGACGGGCCGTACCGCCAGGAGATGGAGGCGCGCCTGAAGGGGTATCCGGCCTTTTTCACCGGCTACCTGGCGGGCGAGGAGTTGCAGGACGGGTATGCCTCAGCCGACCTGTTCGTCTTCCCCAGTGCAACCGATACCTTTGGCAACGTGATCCTGGAAGCCCAGTCATCGGGATTGCCGGTGATCGTATCTGATGCCGGCGGCCCGAAAGAGTTGATGGTGGACGGCGAGACCGGCATGGTCTTCAGCGCCGGCAGCGGGGCGGAGTTGGCCGCTGCCATCAGGTATTTCCTCAACAATCGGGCGATATTGGCCGAGATGGGCCACAATGCCCGCAGATTCACCCTCCACAGCGCACCCGCCGCCGGCGACGTCTACAGCACCATCCTGCAGAGCGGCCGGGCGGCCTGACAACTGATCGAGTTTTTTCACAGGCTGTTCCTCCCCCATGTTATGCCGGGACAGAAGTC
>PLYK01000135.1 GCA_003151775.1 Geobacter sp.
CGGAGAAACTGGAACAATTGCGGGCCATAGAGAATGGTACGCGCATCCGTGTGGTCGAAACGGAATTTGAATCCATCGGCGTCGACACCCCGGATGATCTGGCAAAGGCGCAGGAGCGCTACCGAAGATTGACGCAATAATTTTCAAGCTGTCCCTACAGGAGCAGATTTCATGAAACCCAAGTTCATCTTCATCACCGGCGGGGTTGTCTCGTCCATCGGCAAAGGGCTGGCAGCCGCCTCGCTGGGTGCGTTGCTGGAGGCGCGCGGCCTGCGCATTACCATGCAGAAACTGGACCCTTATATCAACGTCGATCCCGNNGCGCCGAAACCGACCTGGACCTGGGGCATTATGAACGCTACACCAACGCCCGCCTCTCCAAGAAAAGCAACTTCACCACCGGCCAGGTCTATTTCTCCGTTATAGACAAGGAACGGCGCGGAGACTACCTGGGGGGAACGGTGCAGGTCATTCCCCACATTACCGACGAGATCAAGAGCAAGGTCATCGAGAACGCCAAAGGGGCCGACGTCGCGATCATAGAGGTCGGCGGCACCGTGGGCGATATCGAATCCCTCCCCTTCCTGGAGGCGATCCGCCAGTTCCGTTACGACCGCGGACACGGCAATACACTCTACATCCACGTCACACTGGTGCCCTACATCCGCACCGCCGGCGAACTGAAGACCAAACCGACCCAGCACTCGGTCATGGAACTGCGCAAGATCGGCATCCAGCCCGATATCCTGCTCTGCCGCTGCGACCGGGAACTTCCCCAGGAGATGAAGAAGAAGATCGCCCTGTTCTGTAACGTCGAGGAGAAGGACGTCATACAGGTGGTGGACTCGGAACACATCTATGCCGTCCCCCAGGCGCTCAGCAAGGAACGGCTGGATGAACAGGTGGTGGACAAACTCAATATATGGACCAAGGCCCCCGACCTGACCCCATGGCAGGATGTGGTCGAGACCCTGCGGCACCCCAGTCATGGCGAGGTGCGCATAGCGGTGGCCGGCAAGTACGTCAACCTAACCGAATCCTACAAGTCCCTGGCCGAGGCCCTGACTCACGGCGGCATCGCCAACGACTGCCGGGTTTACCTGAAATACGTTGATTCGGAGAAGATTGAACGGGACGGCGTTTGCGGGCATCTCGACGATGTGGACGGCATCCTGGTGCCGGGAGGGTTCGGCGAGCGCGGGACCGAAGGGAAGATCACCGCCATCCAATTCGCCCGCACCGGAAAGATCCCCTTTTTCGGGATATGCCTGGGGATGCAGATGGCGGCCATCGAATTCTCCCGCAACGTCTGCGGCATCGAGGATGCCTGTTCAAGCGAGTTCACGGAGTGCGGCACCCCACTCATCCATCTGATGGAGGAGCAGAAATCCGTCAGCAAAAAGGGGGGGACCATGAGGCTTGGGGCATACCCCTGTTCCGTTGCCAAGGGGACCCTTGCCCATGCGGCCTACAACGCGACCGAGATCTCCGAACGGCATCGCCACCGTTACGAATTCAACAACAAATTCCGCTCAGCCCTCACCGAAAAGGGGATGATCCTGTCCGGCATCTACAAGGAGAAGGATCTCGTGGAGATCATCGAACTGCCCGACCATCCCTGGTTCCTGGGGTGCCAGTTTCACCCCGAATTCAAGTCCAAGCCGCTCCAGCCCCACCCGCTCTTCCGGGCTTTTATCGGCGCAGCGCTTGCGCACCGCACTAGGGGGTAGGCAATGACCCGCGAGATCGTAATCAACGACGTGAAGATCGGCGCGGGCCGGCCGCTGGTGCTGGTGGCCGGCCCCTGCGTCATAGAATCGGAGGCGGCGACCCTGCGCCACGCCGAGCGGCTGATGACCATCTGCTACGGTCTGTCCATACCGCTCATCTTCAAAGCATCCTATGACAAGGCCAACCGCACCTCTATCGGCGGCTTTCGGGGGCCGGGGATCAGGGATGGTTTGAAGATCCTTGCCAAGGTCAGGGATTCCCTCGGATTGGCGGTGCTCTCGGATATCCACTCCATCGAACAGGTGGCGCCGGCGGCAGAGGTGCTGGACGTGCTGCAGATACCGGCCTTTCTCTGCCGGCAGACCGACCTCATCGTGGCGGCTGCCCAGAGCGGCCGGGTAATCAACGTCAAAAAGGGGCAGTTCCTGGCCCCCTGGGACATGAAAAACGTTGCCGCCAAGGCGGCGGCCGCCGGCAACGAGAATATCATCCTGACCGAACGGGGAGCCTCCTTCGGCTACAACAATCTCGTGGTGGACATGCGTACGTTCCCGATCATGCGCTCCACCGGCTTCCCGGTCATATTCGACGCAACCCACAGCGTGCAGCTCCCCGGGGGCCAGGGGGAGAGTTCCGGCGGCCAGCGGGAGTATGTGGAGTATCTCTCACGGGCTGCCGTGGCGGCGGGCATCGACGGCATCTTCATGGAGGTGCACGAAGACCCGGACAAGGCGCTCTGCGATGGCCCCAACTCCATCCCCCTCAACGAATTGCCGGCGCTCCTGAAGATGCTCAAGTCGATCGACGCACTGGTCAAGTAGACCCTCTTTCCTCCCCTGTATCACAACAACTTAGAAGGATAGGCATGCATAACTTTCCCTACATCATCACCATCTCCTCGGAAAAAGGCGGAGTCGGCAAGACCACGCTGGCTGCCAACCTGGCCATCTACCTGAAGGCCATGCGCGACGACCTGCCGGTCACGATCTTCTCCTTAGACAATCATTTTACCATTGACCGGATGTTCGAACTGGCTGGACAGCAACTGAGGGGTTCCATCCATGAAATGCTGAAGGGCGTTCCGGTAAAAGAGTTGGTGCACATCGGCCAGTATGGTGTCGGTTACATCCCATCCTCAACCGAACTGAGTGAGTTGAGCGAAACGTTCCGGGGGCCCATGAGCCTGACGCGCATGTTCGCCGAATCCGGGTTTGGCGGCATCATCATCATCGACACCCGCCCGGACCTGAATATCCTGACCCAGAATGCCCTTTATGCCGCCGACCGGGTGCTGATCCCGGTCAAGGACATGCCCAGCCTGGAGAATTGCAAAAACATCTTCGCCCTGTTCGACCAGCGCGGCATCGACAAGAAATCCCTCTACCTGATCCCGTGCCTGATCGATTCCCGCATCAAATACAACGGACTCTTCAAGGATCAGAAGACCTTGTTGCGGGCCTTTGCCATCAATCGAGGCTACCGCTGCATGGATACCTATATCTCCAAAAGCCCCAAGGTGGAGAGCCTCAACACCAATCCGGAGGGCAAGATCTACCCGATCCTGACCCATGCCCGCGGAACCGATGTCTTTAGGCAATTCACCGAGATTGCGCGTGATATCCTGCGGCATTACGATGCCGCCCCGGAACCGCGTTCCTGCCTGTACGCCGCCTGGCTGAGGGAAAAGGAGGGCAAAAAAAAGGAGACATACCGCGCCCGCCTGGAGGGCCTTGCCGAGCGCTGTCTGATCTGCGGCGCGCTCCTTACGGATAAGCCGGAGCTGCGGGGGTTTTACTATGAAACGTCCGACCGGGCCAGCCGCGGCTTCCTGCATAACGACTGTTTCACCGACCTGCTCTGTGCGACGCTCTACGGCATGACCAGCCAATCCCAGGCCTACGGCGCGGCGCGCACGGTGGTTGCCGACCGGGCGAAAAGAACCGTCTCGCTGTTCTTTCCCCAATCCGGGGAGAATAAGGCCATACTCGATTATCGGCAGTTCAGCATGGAGGGAGAACAACTATTCCGTAAGGAACTGCCGATGCAAGGTTTCAGCGAGGGAGAATTCGATGGTACGAATGACCGGCTCTTCCTGCTCTTGAATGAAGCGCTGGCCGGTTATGAGGGGTCGTTGCGCGAAGGGACCTGGCTGGCGGTGCACCCTGTTGACGCCGGCGCCCCGGAAGCGGTCCTCCATGATGAGCGCTATCGCTCCCTGCAACAGATCCAGGCAAGGATCGCCGAGAAGCTCGAACAGTCAGCCTGACCCGCCCCAGGCGACGGCCCTCCGGAAGATTCATACCAAGATGCAATCAAATTTCAGTCGAATGCAATTTCCTAACCGGACATTGCAGTGTCAGATTAGATGAAGCTTCGACAAGCCCCGCGAAAGTGATGCGAACTCTTCCATGGAAAGGGTCTCTCCACGCCGCTTCCCATCGATGCCGCACTGTTCCAGAATCCCTCCCAATTCATCTGCCGGGGCCAGTTCACAAGCCTTCAAACAGTTGGCCAGGGTCTTGCGGCGCATGGCAAAGGCCCCCTTGACCACCTTCCGGAAAACAGTCTCATCACCAACCTCCGCCCTGGGCCGCATAAGCGGCACAAAGCTCAGCACCGCCGATTCCACCTTGGGACGGGGATGAAAGCAGGTCGGCGGGACAATGAACTCCCGGCGAATATCGAACCATAGCCCCAACAAAAGCGTCGTCACGCCGTAATCCGAACAATCCGGCGAGGCCACCAGCCTTTCGCCGACCTCGCGCTGCAGCATCAGCACCAGCCGCGAGAAAAGGGCGCGCAGTTCCAGCAGGCGGAATAAAATCGGGGTGGAAATATTATAGGGAAGGTTGGCCACCACCTTCCAGGCCGCCGGTTCCTTGCCCAGCACCGCGGCCAGGTCAAGCGCCAGGATGTCGCCATCGATCACCTTGACCAGATCATGTGCCGCGTAGCGGTCTTTCAGGGCAAAAGCCAGGGCGTGGTCGAACTCCACGAGCAAAAGCCTTTTGGCGCGCTGCGCCAGCAGATCGCTCAGCGCTCCCCTGCCGGGACCGATCTCGAGTATGCTGTCCTCCGGGTTCAACCCGGCTGCGCGAATAATCTTGGCAATGATGTTTCCGTCTACGAGAAAATTCTGGCCAAGGGCCTTGAGCGGGCGACGTAGCGCTGTCATGTAAACTGCTCCTTGATACGGTCCATCTCCCATGAGGCGGTTACGTCCAGTGACAGGGGCGAGGCGAGGCCGTTGCACAGGTAATAATTGCCGGCAACCGCCAGCATGGCGGCATTATCGCCGCACAGCGCGGGCGTGGGGCAATGCAGTTCAACCCCGGCATCTGCCGCCATGAGGGTCATGCGGGCGCGCAGGGCGCTGTTGCAGGCGACCCCCCCCGCCACAACCAAACGCCGGACCCCGCTTTGCCTTAGAGCCGCCTTGGTCTTGAACGCCAGGACATCGCAGACAGCTTCCTGAAACGAGGCGCACAGATCGCTCGCCTCTTGGCCCGGTATGGTCACGGGATGCTTGGCGATCCATGAGAGCATGGCCGTCTTGAGGCCGCTGAAGCTGAAATTGAGGCTGCCGTCATTGAGCATCGGGCGCGGCAGGCGCACCGCGCGGCAGTCCCCTCCCCGCGCCAGTGCGTCTATGCGGGCGCCTCCCGGATATTCGAGCCCCATGATCTTGGCGGACTTGTCGAAGGCTTCGCCGGCCGCGTCATCGATGGTTCTGCCGAGGGTCGTGTAGCGCCCGAAGCCCTCCGCGAGATAGAGATGGGTATGGCCGCCCGACACGACCAGCGCCAGAAAAGGGAACGCCACCGGCTGCTCCAAAAAGGTGGCAAAGATATGCCCTTCGATGTGATGCACGCCCACGAAGGGGATGCCCTGGGCAAAGGCCATCGCCTTGGCGGCTGAAAGCCCCACCAGGAGCGCTCCGGTAAGGCCCGGCCCGCGCGTGACCGCCACCCCCTGGATTGCATTCATGGCCAGGCCGGCCTCGTGCAAGGCCTGGCTCACCACCGGCGTAATCATCTCCAGGTGCTTGCGCGAGGCGATCTCCGGCACAACGCCGCCATACTCGGCATGGATGGCGATCTGTGACGACACCACCGACGAGAGCGTCTCGCAGCCGTCGCACACCACGGCGGCAGCAGTTTCATCACAGGAAGTTTCAATGGCAAGTATCAGCATCTATCGTTCCCATATCTCTTTCTTGTCCTTGCCCAGATAGGCCCGCTTGACCTCGGCATTCTCCGTCAGCTCAAAAGACGGCCCTTCCATGATGATCTTGCCGGTCTCCAGCACATAACCCCGGTCGGCAAGCTTCAGGGCGGCTTTGGCATTCTGCTCGACCAGCAGTATGGTGACGCCGTTCTCCCGGCGCAACCGCTCCAAAACCCTGAAGATCTCCTGCACCACCAGGGGAGCCAGCCCCATGGAAGGTTCGTCGAGCAGAAGCAGTTTGGGGTTTGCCATCAAGGCCCGGCCGATGGCCAGCATCTGCTGTTCGCCGCCCGACATGGTGCCGGCCAGTTGCCGGCGCCGCTCAAAAAGACGGGGGAACAGGGTGAAGACCTGCGCCATATCCCTTTTGATGGCGGACTTCTCCTCGCGGCTTTTGTAACGCAGGTAGGCGCCCAACTCCAGGTTGTCCTCAACCGAGAGCGGCTTGAACACCTGGCGCCCCTCGGGCACCTGGGAGATGCCGTATTTGACGATCCTGTCCGGAGCCAGGGTTGTGACCGGTTCCTTGCGAAACAGCACCTCTCCGCCGCCAGCCGGTGTCACCCCGGAGATGGTGTTGAGGATCGTGGTCTTGCCGGCGCCGTTGGCGCCGATGAGGGTCACGATCTCCCCTTCTCCCAGGTGCAGGGAAACGTTCCTGAGGGCGTGGACCTTGCCGTAGTAGGTATTTATGTTCTTAAGTCTTAGCATGTAAACAAGTGGTAAAGCTTTCTAGTCTTCCCCAAGATAAGCTGCGATTACTTCCCGATTCTCCTGGATCTCCCGCGGCGTCCCCTCGGCCAGCTTCCTGCCGAGATTGAGGACCACGATCCGGTCGCACACATCCATCACCAGTTCCATGTCATGCTCCACCAGCACCACGGTGACGCCCATCCCGCGGATCTTTCCGATCAAATGCGCCAGGCCCAGGGTCTCCTTGCTGTTGAGGCCGGCAGCCGGTTCGTCCATCAGGATGATGCGGGGCTCCACGGCCAGGGCCCGCGCGATCTCCAAGAGCCGCCCCTTGCCAAAGGGAAGGTTGCCGGCGCAATCGTCCGCCAGTTCGGTTATGCCCGTAAACTCAAGCCATTTCATGGCTGTTTCCCGGATGCGCCGCTCTTCGGCAATGCTCCAGGGCATCTTCAGGGAACAGGCCAAAAACCCGCTGGAACCCTTGGTATGAAGCCCGACCATGACGTTTTCCAGCACGCTCATGGCGCCGAACAGCTCAATGTTCTGGAACGTCCGCACCATGCCCAGGCGCGCCAGCCGCTCCGGGGGAAGCCCCGAGATGTCCCTGTCCTCCAGCGTGACCCTGCCGGATGTCCGGCCGTAGATGCCGGTAATGATGTTGAACAGTGTCGTCTTTCCTGCACCGTTGGGACCGATGACGCCGGTAATGGAGCCCTGGCCGATGGTGAAGGAAACGTCCTCCAGGGCCGTAACGCCGCCGAACAGACGGGTGATGCCGGAGACCTCAAGCATTGCCGGCGCCCTCCCGTAACCTGGCCATTCTTCTGAAAAGATCGGGTATGCCCCGCACCAGTCCGCCCGGCATGAACATGACCATGACCATCAACAGGCCGCCGTAGATGACGATATCGTAGTCCTGCGCGCCCCGCAGGAGTTCGGGCAACAGCGTCAAGAGCGCCGCCCCCAGAAACGAGCCGTAGACGCTGCCCAGACCGCCGATCACCACCATGGTCAATAATTCTATGGAGAAATTGAAGCCGAACGACGCCGGGGAGACAAAGGTCATGGTATGGGCGTAAAGGCTGCCGGCCAGTGAGGATATGACGGCAGACAGGGCAAAAACCTGTACCTTGAGGAGCCGGGCATTGACCCCCATGACCCGCGCCGCTACCTCGGAGTCGTGAACCGCCCGAAGGGCGCGACCGATACGCGAACCGGCCAGGTTGACGGAAAACAGCATCACCGCCAGGGTGAACGTCCAGACCAGATAGTAGTTCTTGATGTCGCTGTCGAATACGAGAGAACCGACGGCCAGGTTGGGGATGCCCGAAAGGCCTGAGGGGCCGCCGGTAAGATCGACGGTCTCGTTGAAAACGATGTAGATGATAATGCCCAGGCCGAGGGTGGCCATGGCAAGGTAATGCCCTTTGAGCTTGAGGATCGGGAAAGCGATCAGTGTGGCCAGTATGCCGACCGCGAGCGCCGCGAGCGGCATCGCCAGCCAAGGATTCCAACCGCAGGTGGCGGTCAGGATTCCCGAAAGATAGGCCCCCATGCCGAAAAATCCAGCGTGGCCGAGGGATATCTGGCCGGCATACCCCAACAGCAGATTGAGCGCCACCGCCAGCATGGTGTTGATGCCTACGAACACCAGCACGTTCATCAGGTAGCCGCCCTTGAAGGCCAGCGGCGCAACAAGAACCAGTACGGCGAAGAGCAGAAATTTGAACGGCTCGCGTTTCATGCCGTCACACCCGCTCCGATTCGGCCTTGCCGAACAGCCCCTGGGGCCGGATGAACAGGATCAGCAGCAAGATGATGAAGGCAATGGCATCCTTGTAGCCGGAGGAGATGAGACCCGCTCCCAACGATTCGAGGACCCCCAGGATCAATCCCCCCACCACGGTGGCCATACCGCTGCTCATCCCGCCGATGATGGCGGCGCAAAAGCCCTTCAACCCCAGCATGATCCCCACATCGTAGGCGGTCATGGTCAGCGGCGCCACGATGATGCCGGCCAGCGATCCCAGTACCGAGCTTATGACGAAGGAGAAGAGCACCATGCGGCGCACGTCGATGCCGACGAGGCCGGCGGCGCGGCGGTTGTACGAGCACGCCCGCATGGCCTTGCCGCTGATGGTGTGAAAGAAGAAAAACTTGTTGACGGCAATGATCAAAAGGGTGATGGCCAGTATCCAGATATGTTGGGGCAAGATGGTCGCCCCGGCGATGGAAATCGGTTCATCGCCTGTAAAGGGCGGAATCGCATGGGTATCCTTGCCCCACAGCAGCATGGCCAGACCGCGGATCAGAATGCTGCCCGCAATGGTGATGATAACCAGGTTGATGGGGGTCGGCTGGCGCAGCGGCCTGATGGCAAGACGCTCGAACAACAACCCTGCCAGGGCGGACACTGCCACGGCGCAGGGAATGGCGGCCCAGAGCGGCAGTTTCAGCACCTCCAGAAAGAACAGCGTCAGCATCCCTCCCAGCATGACGAATTCACCCTGGGCAAAATTGATGATGCCGGTGGCGTTGAATATGATGGAGAAACCGATGCCGATCAGGGCGTAGATCGCCCCCGTAGACAAGCCGGAAAACGTATATTGGAGGATCTGTTCGAGCTGCATTATCTTCCGTTTCTTACACAGAAACTCCCTCACCTTCATGGAGAGGGAGAATCCTTTCATAAAATGGGGAGTGCTATTAAGTTTTCTATTTTACGATGGCCCAGCCATTCTTCCTCACCTCCACCAACACAAAGGCATCCTTGTTCAACCCGGCATGATCCTGGGCCGAATAGCTGAAGACCCCGCCGATACCGGCAAACCCGTGGGTATTTTCCAACTGTTCCCGGATCGTGGCGCTTGAGTCGGCCCCGTGTTCGATGGCATTTTTCAACAGCATGACCGCATCCCAGGCATGGCCGCCGAAATGGTCCCCCTCAGCCTGGTAATGCCGCTGGTAGTCCCTGACAAACGCCATCAAGGACCTCTTCTGGTGATCCGATGCGGGAAGCATATCCGCCACGATTACCTTGCCGGAAGGGAGCTTGATCCCTACGGCAGCCTCGCCTGCCAGTTCGATGAACTTCTTCGAGGATACACCGTGGCTCATGAAGAGCGGCGTCTTGATGCCCAATTGGCGAACGTTCTTCGCAATAAGCGCCGGGCCGGGATTGGTGCCCCAGCAGATGATCGCCTGGGCCTTGGAACCCCTGATCTTGGTCAGTTGGGCGGTCATGTCCGTATCCTTGGGACCATAGGTGTCGTCCGACACGATGGAGATGCCGTATTTTGCGGCCTGGGCCTTGAGCTGCTCGCGTCCCGACGCGCCGAAACCGTCGGAAACGGTCAGGATGGCCACCTTCGACTGTTTATTCTTTTGCAGGTATTCGTAGATCCTGCCGACCGCCAGGGTATCGTTCTGGGCGGTCTTGAAGACCCATTTTTTCACCGGTTCGGTAATCTTGATACCGGCCGCACAGGAGATAAGCGGCACCTGCTCCCTCTCCGCCACCGGGATAACCGCCATGGATTCGCCGGTGGTGCTGGGGCCGATGATGGCCGTAACATGGTCGTCCTTGATCAGCTTGGTGGCGAGTTGTACCGCCTTGGTCGCATCGCCGGAGGTGTCATAGACAACCAGCTCCAGTTTGTGCCCCTTGACGCCGCCGGCCTTGTTGATTTCATCCACCACCATCTTGGCCGTATTGCGCTCCGGCTCCCCGAGGAAGGCCGCCGGGCCGGTCACGGCGAACAGGCCGCCGATCTTGATCGGTGAGGCCGCGAACGCGGCGCCCGCCGAAAACGTGGTAACAATTGCAATGAAAAACGGAACAAATCGAATACCCATGATACCCTCCGTACCTTTTTGTTATGAGGTTAACCTACTTGACCAGCGACCAGTCGCCCTTCACGATCCTGACCATCTCGAAGGCCGACAGGTTGAGACCGTTGTGATCCTTGGGGGACATGGTAAAGACCCCGGATATGCTGACCATTTTATTGGCCTGCTCGATGCCGTTCCTGATCTGCTCCGCATTCGGACCGGCCTTTTTCAGGGCGCCGGCAACCAGCAGAAAGGCGTCATAGGCATAGCCGCCAAAGGTTGAGGCCTCGACGCCAAAGTTCTTTTTATATGCCTGTTCGTACTCCCTGAGGAGCTTTACCTGGGGATCGTTTTGGGGCAGCATGGTATAGACGGCTAGCTTGCCGGCTGGCAGCATGACCCCTTCGGCGGCGTCGGCGCCGGCCAGTTCGATGTATTTCTTGGAGGCCACGCCGTGGCTCATGTAGAGCGGCGTCTTGATGCCGAGCTGTTTCACGTTTTTGGTGATAACCGCCGGCCCGGGGTTGGTTCCCCAGCAGATGATGGCGTCCGGTTTGATGCCGCGAATCTTGGTCAACTGGGCGGTCATATCGGTGTCTTTGGGGCCATAAACCTCATCGGCCACGATCTTGAACCCTTTCTGGGCTGCCAGCGTCTTGATCTGTTCGCGGCCGGAGGAACCGAAACCGTCGGTTACCGTCAGGAGGGCGAAGGTCTTCTGCTTCTGTTTCGCCATGTGATTAAGGATCTTCTCTGCCGCGACATGATCGTTGGCCGGTGTTTTGAAGACCCATTTTTTGACCGGATCGGTGATCTTGATGCCGGCGGCGCAGGATATAAGCGGGATCTTCTCTTTTTCCGCCACCGGGATGACCGCCATGGATTCGCCGGTAGTGCTGGGGCCGATAATGACGGCGACCTTGTCATCCCTGATCAGCTTGGTCGCCAGTTGGACCGCCTTGGTAGCGTCGCCGCCGGTGTCATAGATGACCGCCTCCAGCTTGATGCCGTTGACGCCTCCTTTGGCATTGGTCTCGTTGACCAGCATCTCAAGGGTCTTCTTCTCCGGTTCCCCGAGGAAGGCCGCCGGGCCGGTCACGGCGAACAGACCGCCGATCTTGACCGTTCCCGAGGCTTTGGCTGCCTGGGCGCACAAAAGGCCGAAACACACAACACTGCACATTGCGATCAGTTTTTTCATTCTTCCCCCTTTGTATTAAACCGGATGTGACTTTACCGGGTAACTATTTAGCATCAACATCGGAGGATAGGCATCCTGCCTGTCTTCAGGCGATGTTTCATCAGCTTGATAAGAGTGGACTGAACAAATATTCAAGCAATAAATCCGCTTGAAACGCAGGCTGGAAGCCTACGCTCCCATAATGTGCTGAACAGTTACTTTACCGGATTACATGCTGTACAGGCGTTCGCCCGCCAGCACGCTGAAATTATTGGCCTTGAGGGCATTGATGGCCTTGTCGGCGTCATCGAAACGGAAGATGATCACCGCATTGCCGCCGCAACGTTCGACAAAGGCGTACATGTACTCCACGTTGATCTGTTCCGCGTCCAGGGCCTTTAGTATGGCGCCCAGCCCGCCGGGACGGTCGGGAACCTCAACGGCGACCACCTCGGTCTTGTTGACGGTGAACCCCTTTTCCTTGAGAACCTTGTTGGCCGTATCCACGTCATTCACGATCAGGCGCAGGATGCCGAAGTCCGAGGTATCGGCCAGGGAGAGCGCCCGGATGTTGATGCCCCCCTCGCCCAGGATACGGGTGATTTCGGCCAGACGTCCCGATTTGTTCTCGATGAAGATGGATATCTGCTCAACTTTCATGATGAACCTCCCTGAGGCAGATAGTTAATTTATAGTTTCCGGTTGTCGATTACCCTTTTCGCCTTGCCTTCGCTGCGCTGGATGGTCCTGGGTTCCACCAGTTTGGCGGTGCAGGTGACCCCCAGAACATCCTTGATCTCCTTTTCGATCCGTTTCGAGAGAAGTTGCAGGATCTTGATCTCGTCGGAGAAGAGCTGTTCATCCACTTCCACTTGCACTTCCAGGGTATCCAGGTTGTCCCTGCGGTCGACGATCAGCAGATAATGGGGCTCAACCCCTTCGATACCCACCAGGATCGATTCGATCTGGGAGGGGAAGACGTTTACCCCGCGGATGATCAGCATGTCGTCGCAACGTCCGCTCATGCGGCTGATACGGGCGTGGGTCCGGCCGCATGCGCAGGGCTCGTAGGTGATGCTGGTAATGTCGCGGGTGCGGTAACGGATCAGCGGGATTCCCTGTTTGGTTATGGTGGTGATGACCAGTTCGCCGCGCTCGCCCTGGGGCAGACGCCGGCCGGTTTCGGGATCGATGATCTCGGGGATGAAGTGGTCCTCCCAGATATGCAGACCTTTTTTCGCCTCGATGCACTCGATGGCCACGCCCGGCCCCATGATCTCGGACAGGCCGTAGATGTCGATGGCTGCCAGGTTCAGCTTTTCCTCGATTTCACCCCGCATGGCCTCGGACCAGGGTTCGGCCCCGAAGATGCCGACCCGCAGCTTGAGTTTTTTGAAATCGACCCCCTCTGCCCTCGCCTCCTCGGCCATGAAGAGCGAATAGGACGGGGTACAGGTCAATACCGTGGAGCCGAAATCCTGCATGATCATGATCTGGCGCTTGGTATTGCCGCCCGAAATGGGGATGACCGAGGCCCCCAGCAGTTCGGCGCCGTAATGTGCCCCCAGTCCGCCGGTAAAGAGCCCGTAACCGTAGGCGTTATGGATGATATCCCCACGGTGGGCGCCGGCCGCGACAAAAGAGCGGGCCATCAAATCACTCCAAGTGTCGATGTCCTTTCGGGTATAGCCGACCACGGTCGGTTTGCCGGTGGTGCCGGACGAGGCGTGGATGCGGACGATCTCCTCCAGGGGAGCGGCAAACAGGCCGTAGGGATAGGAGTCGCGCATGTCCTGCTTCGTGGTGAAGGGAAGCCGTTGCAGGTCATCCAGGCTGCGAACATCGCCAGGTTTGAGTCCGGCCTGCAAAAACGACTCCGTATAAAAGGGGACATCGGCACACACCTTCTCAACCACGGCTTGAAGCCGTTTGAGTTGCAGCGCCTCCAGCGCCGGACGGGGCAGGGTTTCGAACTCTTCGTTAAAATACATCCGTCGTTACCTCTCCATGAGTGTATGCGCAGCAAAACTTTCCTGGCTATAGCGGTGTATTCCAATCATAGGAGGCTAGCAATAATAAGTTGAACAAAATTGCGCTCAGATTTTGGTCGGATTTGGCTGTAGCGATTGAACAAAACCNNGTTCATGTTATTGTTGCTAGCCTCCATAGGACCGGCCCAACAGAAAAGCCGTCTTGTTCACTTCCAGCGCCTTTTTCGGCGCCATCTTTTCCAGGGCTTGCAGCCAGAACTGTTCGTCGATATCCAGTCGCCGGGATACCGCCCCCAAAAGCACCGTATTGGCAGCACGGGGATTCCCCGCCTCGCCCGCCAGCCTCTGGCCGTCCAG
Source organism: Geobacter sp. (assembly GCA_003151775.1). Lineage (GTDB taxonomy): Bacteria > Desulfobacterota > Desulfuromonadia > Geobacterales > Pseudopelobacteraceae > Oryzomonas. Next base: position 14,011 of record PLYK01000135.1, read on the forward strand.
CAGCAGGAAGTCGGGAAAGCGCTCCTTGATCCGTTCAATCAACCCATCCGGATAGGTATCCTGCCCCATCAGCACCGACGGCGGTGCGATGCGCAGGTCATTGGCCACCACAGCCCCCCCCTGCCTGAGCAGCGGCAGGGAACGATAGGTTTCCATCAGCTCAAAACCGAACAGGATATCCCCCTCCTCTTCCGGCACGATGGGCGAAAAGACCTCCGTTCCGTAGCGCACATGGGAGACTACGCTGCCGCCACGCTGGGACATGCCGTGAATCTCGCTCTTCTTCACGTCGAAACCGGCCAGAAGAACGGCCTCGGAAAGGATCTCCGCTGCCAGCAGAATGCCCTGGCCGCCGACGCCGACCAGCAGGATGTTCGTTACCCTGTTACTCATCCGGCCCTCCCGATCGCCTCGAACTTGCACAACTGCCGGCAGACGTCACAGCCGGTACAGAGCAGCGGGTCGATAAAGGCCTTGCCCTTTTTGCCGCCGTCCCCGGCCGGACGCCATTCGATGGCCGGGCAGCCGATCTTGAGACAGGCGCGGCAGCCGGTACACTTCTCGACCTCCACCGTGTAGACCGGCCCTTTTTGAAAGACCCCTTCGCGCTTGACCAGGACGCAGGGTTTGTCGGTGATGACTACCGAGGTTTCAGGGCGTTCCATCTCTTCCCGGAGCACGTTTTTTGTCTGCTCCAGGTCAAAGGGGTTGATGACCCGGATATGCTTGACCCCCAGCGCTTTACAGAGCAGGGGAAAATCTATGCGGTGCGACGGGGCATCCATCAGGGTGAAGCCGGAGGCCGGGTTGTCCTGGCGGCCGGTCATGGCTGTAATGCGGTTGTCCAGGATCACGACCGTCGAGGGTGAATTATTGTAGACCATGTCCATCAGGCCGTTGATACCGGTATGCAGGAAGGTGGAGTCGCCGATCACGGCCACCACCTTCTTTTTTTCCTCGGCGGAAACAACCCTGCCAACGCCGGTGGCCATGCCGATGGAGGCTCCCATGCAGATGCATGTATCCATGGCCGAGAGCGGCGGCATGAACCCCAGGGTGTAGCAGCCGATATCGCCGGTGACATAGGCCTTGAGTTGATTGAGGGCAAAGAAAACACCGCGGTGAGGGCAGCCGGGGCACATGTTGGGAGGGCGGCCGGGGAGTTTTTCCCCGGGGGAGGCCGGGGGAGGCCGGAGGCCGAAAGCGGTACGGATACGGCCCGGCGTCAACTCGCCGCACAACGGGATCAGCTCCTTGCCGGTCACGGCAATCCCCATGGCCCTGACCTGCTCCTCGATAAAGGGGTCCAGCTCCTCCACCACGTAGAGCTTGTCCACCTGGGCGGCAAATTTGCGGATCAAAGCCTGGGGCAAGGGATGCACCATGCCCAGCTTGAGTGTCGATGCGCCGGGCATGACCTCGCGCACATACTGGTAGCAGACGCCGGAGGTGATGATGCCGATGGAGTTTTCGCGCAGTTCCAGGCGGTTGATCGCCATGGTGGCGCCTGCCTCGGACAGCTTTTTAATGCGTTCCTCCACCAAAGGGTGGCGGACGCGGGCATTGCCCGGCAGCATCACCAGCTTGGCGGCATTCCTGACCAGCTTGGGCTCGGCCAAGCCGCTTACCCGCTCGCCCGGTGTGACAATGGACTTGCTGTGGGAGATGCGGGTGGTGGTGCGCAGCATGACCGGCGTATCGTACTGCTCGGAGAGTTCAAAGGCCAGCCGGGTAAACTCCTTGCATTCCCGTGAGTCGGCAGGCTCCAGCATCGGCACCTTGGCGAACTTGGCGTAGTTGCGNNGGGCCACCTTCTCGTTGGGAGCCCAGGATGAATCGATTTCCTTGTAGTTGACGGTGTTTTCGAGTATCTCGGTGGAGGGGGTGCCGGGATAGGCACAGGCCACGCGGCAACCCGCCTCGTAGGCTCCGCGGGCGATAGCCTCATTGCCGGACAGGATTTCATTCTTCATCTGGTTCCCTTGATGGGTAGTCAGTTTGTGCAAAGCCACATAAGATTGTGAACTATACTAAAAGAGGGGTGGGAATGCAATTTGTTTGCAGCCAGCGGCAATGACAAAGGATAAATAAACGACCGGCTCACGAACCGGCAACGCCCCCGGAGACGATCAGCCCCTCCAAAAGTCCGTAGTCGCTCACCTTCAGGGTATGGAACCCGAACCGGTCCATGGTGTGCAGGGTGATGAGAATCCCGGCGATGATCAGGTCCTCCCTTCCCTTTTCCAGGCCGGGGACCTTCAGCCTCTCCTCAGGGGCCATGGGCAGCAGGCGTTCATATATGGCCTCGATCTTTTGCCGGGAAATGGTTGCATTGTTGACCTTGCGATAGTCATAATCCTTCATTTCCATGGCAATGGCAGCCAGGGTGGTAGCGGTGCCGGCGGTGCCGACCAGGGTCGCTCCGGACGCCGGCCTGCCCTGCGCGGTTGCCATCTCCTGCACGAGCAGGTCGAGTTCCCTTCCGATCTTTTCCGAGACCGCCTCGGGCGTCACCTTGCCCTCGGTCAGCCTGACCACTCCCAACGGCAGGCTGCGGACGAACATGGCCCGGCCGTCCCGCGCAAGCGTATATTCGGTACTGCCGCCGCCGACATCAAAGACCAGGAGTTCCTTCTCCCGGCGGTCAAGCCCCGCCAGAACGCCTGCCAGGGTCAATTCCCCTTCCCGTATGCCGTCGATGACCACAAGTTCGATACCGGTCGTGCAGCGGATCGACTTCGCGAACGCCGGGCCGTTGATCGCATCCCGCACGGCGCTGGTGGCAACGGCACGGACCTGGGAGACATCCAGCGAGCGGATGATGCCGGCAAAACGTTGCAGGCATCCCAGGCCGCGCTGTTGGGCGTCTTCGGAGAGCCCTTTTTCGCGGCTGAAGCCTCCGCCCATGCGAACGATCTCCCGCTCAAGGCGGACAGGTTCAAAACCGCCTTTCCGGAGCTCGGCCACGAGCAGACGGGCGGTATTGGTGCCGAAATCAATGGCCGCAACCCTGGAACCCATCACCGCTTTCTCCCCTGGGAGGCGATGGTGTTCCAGCACAACGAGGCAATCCCCTCAAAGTCCGACGACATCTCGTTGAACAGCTTGGCGGCCCGAGGCGGACAGACACCGTTGCTCATTCGCTGGAAATGGTTCAGCCGTACCGCCTCAAAGACGCCGCGCGCCTCTGTTTTGGCTGCGGACAGATCAAACCCCTCCCGTATGAAACCGTGCCTGATCATATGTTCGGTACCGCTGATGGCGCCGGCCACGACCTGGGCAAGACGCTTCAGGTCATCCATCGCATCCTCGGAAAAAATAACGCCGGCATCCTTTTTGGCCACTATGCCTTTCAGGATGTTCTCACAGCGGTCGCCGATGTGCTCCAGGTCGCTGACCGCCTGGAAAAGACCGGGGATATCGTAGCTGATTTCAGGGCTGTTCGCTGTCCGGGCCAGGGCTGCAAGAAAGGTGGTGATCTCGTGATTGAGTGAATCGAGCACCTGTTCATGCTGACGAATGGTATCCGCCCTTCTGGCGTCAAAATCGAAAAGGATCTCGTGGATATCGGCGTACATGAATACCGTCACCGACATCATGCGAACAATCTCCTTTTTGACCTGTTCCAGGGCAAGGGGCGGCGTATTGAGAATGCGCTCGTCGAGGTAGCCGGCACAGGGCTGCGATGCGATCTTCCCGTTGCCGGTGATTGTTGATGAACCGCCAAGCATGCGGGCCAACGGGGCGCTGATGGCAATCAGAATGCACGCCACCAGCATGCTGGAGACCGTGTGTACCCATGCCAACTGGCAGAAGAGCGGCTGACCGGCGGTGCAGGCCCCGGACCATTCGGCAAAGGGCAGGCGCTGGGCCGCCCCCAACATGAGCGAGGCCAAGGGAACGAGCAAAAGTGCCACTGCGAAGGCGAAAAACAGGTAGGTCGTGGCGACCCTGCGGGTCACGGAATTGCCGCCGACCGAGGCCAGGGCCCCCATTGCCGCCACCCCGACCAGTCCTCCCAATACCATGCGCGTGGCGGTTACGGGATCGATCTGATACCCCGACGACAGGGAGGCTATGACTGTAACCGAAGAACGGGCCGACTGGACAAGAAACGATATCAGCGCCCCGAAGAGGGTGGCCAGGATCGGCTGATGAAAAAACAGCTCGTTGAAGGTGGTGTAGAAAGGGTGGTGATCAAAGGGGCGATAGCTCCCCTCCAGAAGGGTCAACCCCAGGAAAAGCAGGCCGATGCCCAGGATAAGGTCCCCGGCGTTGGCATACCGGCGTTTGCGGGCGAAAAACTTGAGTACGACGCCGGAAAAGATGAGCGGGGTTGAGATCAGGCTGTAGGGGATGATGTGGATGTGCAGCGGCAGTGAGGCGCCGATGAGTACCCCGCCCAAAACGCTCAGCGCCTGAAAGGTATTCAGAACGCCGCCGTTGACGAGGCCGATGGTAAAGATAACCGCTGCGCTGCCGGAATTGACCGCCAATGCGGCGGCCATGCCGAACAACATGGAATAGAGCCGGTTCGAGGTAAGAGTGGTAAAGACGTCCCTGATGCGAGCATCAGCCACGGTCCGGATGCCGTCCGACATGAGACGCATACCGAGCAAAAACAGGCCGATACCGCCCAAAGCGCCCTCAATCAGGCTGAGAGGCATTGTCGGTACTGCTCCATGATCCTTAATTCCGGGAAAAAGCCGCAAAAAACAGCAGCCAGCCCCGCTCGACTCCCCCTCCCTTTACGGGAGGGGGCNNACTTTTTGGACTTTTGCAAGAACCTCTGTTATCTTTGAACTATAGCAGACCCCCCTAAAAAAACCCAGCTAATTGTTCCGCCGTCTAGCCGAGTACCCGTTCCTTCAAATCCTTGCCGACCTTGAAGAAGGGAAGCTTCTTGGGGCTGACGGTGATCTGCACGCCTGTTTTGGGATTCCTTCCGGTATAGGTGCCGTAATCCTTGATAACAAAGCTGCCGAGGCCGCGGATCTCGATGCGTTCGCCGTCCACCATGGCGTCGGTCATGGTGTTGAAGATGAGATTGACAATCTCCTCGGCACACTTATTCGAGATGTCCTTCCTAATCGCCAACTGCTCAATAAGCTCTGATTTGTTCATGTTTGTTCATACCTCCGGATTTGCGCCACTAAAGACCGTTGTAGAGTTACGTTTCGGCGACCTCAGTGACTGCACCCCCCGAGATATCGCTTTACGATATATGCTGCATCATTGCTGCGGCCGCATTGCACCAGAACGTCATGGAGTCTCTCGGCCGCGATGCGGGCTGAAGGAGTATTCAGAAGCCCGCTATACATATCGATTGCCTGGTCGGTATCGCCTGCAAGCAAATGGACATCCGCCCGCAACAGCCGGGATTGTTCCGTCAGTATCCGGGCCTCAATCATGGCCTCAAGCTGCTGCCCGGCTTCATGAAGCCTTTGCCCCTCGACCAACATCAGGGCCAGCCCCAGATGGGCCAGAGGATTAGCGCCATTTGCCCCGATGGCATCGCGAAGACATGCCTCTGCCTCGTCAGCCTGGCCGAGCCGAAACAGGATCATCCCTTTTTCGTAGCAGTAAATGTCGCGCCCGGAGCCGGTATACCATTCTTCAAGCAGCCTCAAAGCGTCATTATGCCGGTTCCCGCTTGCAGCCACATACAAGGCTGCAAATTCCTCTCCCAATTCGGAATATCGTTCATACATTTCACGCGGAAGTTGTTGGATCAATAGATCATAATACTCCATCAGCGGCATGGTAACGTCGCTAGATTCATCTGTTACACGATCTTCCGGGGCGCAGGAACTGCACGAAGCGCATCCGCTTGCGGAGACCGTTTCCTTGACCTCTTCGACGATTTCGCGGCAAAGCGCTGCCATCTTCTCCGCCTTTTCCCGTAGTTCAGTATCGTCAGTCAGCGATTTTGCCAGTTCCAGGTGTTCGAGCGCCTTGTCGTGCAGTCCCCTGCCCAAGGCGGATTCCGCTTCGCCGATGTTCAGCTCCGCCAACGCGCGATTGGCGTTTCCGATCCGCTTTTCGCAGGCTGCCAGCAGATCCTCTCCGCCGTGCGCGCCGTTTGAGCCCAAAAGGAGTCGCCGGGCATCCTCATAGGCGCAGCGCGCCTCGTAACATTGGCGTTCCTCCAATAGCCGGTCGCCACGCGCCAAAAGGTCGGCAGGATTCTTCGAAAAAAGCTTTTTCAGGATACTCACGTCAGCACCTCCTATTGTCCCCTGTTAAGGAGGCTAGCAATAATAAGATGTTCATATTATTGTTGCTAGCCTCCTAAGCAGGGTAACGCTCTCTAAATGAAATGTCTGGGGAAACATATCGAGCGGCACGCTCTCTGCCACGCAATAGCCATGACCGTTCAGCAGGCCGCAATCCCGGGCCAGGGTGCTGGAATCGCAGGATATGTAGATGATCCTGTCCGGCTCCAGACGGCAGATTCCCGGTATGGCGTTCGCCGCACCCGTGCGGGGCGGGTCAAGGATGATTGTATGGAAACGACGTCCAGCGGCGGCAAGCCGGGCGACCCCCCCTGCGGCATCGGCGCAGACGTATTCCGCATTGGATACTCCGTTCAGACGGCAGTTATCCTGGGCCGCCGAGATGGAATCCCCGTATTCCTCCACCCCGGTCACGCTTGCCACGCACTGTGCCAGGGGCAAGGAAAAATTGCCGTTGCCGCAGTACAGGTCAAGCAGGTGTTCATGGCCGCCAAGCGCCGCCATGCGCCGGACGAGCCCCATAATGGCCAGGTTCTGGGCACTGTTTACCTGGGAAAACCCTCCCGGCCTGAAGGTGAGCGTGACCGGCGGGGAGCCGGAAACCGCGGCCGGCATGGGGTAGGCAAGATAGCCGTCTCCGCAGAGCTTCTGCATGGCGGATTTGCGGCCGGTCTTCAGAAAGATGCCGCTCAGGGGGGCCAGCACGGAAAAACGTTCCCGGAAGAAACGGGCGACTGCATCATGGTTGTTACCGATATAATTGATTGTCGCGACCGCTTCCCGTGCACCGCACTCGATGTTGATCCGGGGGATGGCGGCCGGCTCGGGAAACGATGCCAGGACGCTCCGCAGGCGGGACAAGGCCCCATTGATGACCGGTTGGGAGATCAGGCACCCCTGGGTCGCATCCTCCACAAAGTGGGTGCCGTTACGGAAAAAACCGATCTTAAGCCCGCTGTCTCCGGCGTGCAGCTTGAACTGGACCCGGTTGCGATAGCCGTATTCCTTTTGCGAGGACATTGACTCCCCTACCCGCTCGCCCTCCACCCGGCTACCTCGCCACAAGGTCTCGGCATGAATGTTCCGCTTCGCCGCAAGCTGTTGGGAATAGGCGATATGCTGCCAGTTGCAGCCGCCGCACATGCCGAACAACGGGCAGGGAGGAGTGACCCGCAATGGTGAGGGGGTAATGATCTCGGTGATCCGGGCCATCAGGTACGAGCGCTTCTCAGAGGTGACGGCCAGGCGAACCTCATCGCCGGGACAACTCAGGGGGACAAAGCAGACCTTGCCGCCGATGCGGCAGACGCCGTTGCCGCCAAAGGCAAGCTTGTCGATCATCGCAACAGGTGACGACATGCGGGCTTACCGGCGCGCCGGCGACTTCAGGCATCTGGCGTATTCGCTGCGCATGAAGCGTTCGGGGAAATCGGGACGTGAAAGGTAGGGAAGCACATTGGAGGCGAATGCCTCCAAGAGGCCCTGGCGCGCGGCCTCGATCCCGGACTCGGGCACCGCCATCTTTTCCAGGACCCGGTGAAAACGAATCCGCTCTCCCAGGAGCCGGCGCGCTGCCCGGTACTCGTCGGCGCCGGCGAAGGGGGAGCCGGAAAGGGGGACATCGGCGCTGACCTCGATGCGCACATGGTAATAACCGCCGAAATAGTGGCGGGTCCCATCGCAGAGCCGGGCCGTAATGCCGCCGCCCAGGTCGTAAACCCTTATAACCTGTTCACAGCCCATCATGATCCCTTTTCATCTCCCGAACCAATTCGACCAGTTTTCGCACCAGCAGATCCTCCAGCCGGGCCCCCTTCCCGGCCGAGGCCTTGCCCGGGTCGCCCCACACGCCGCCGGGCCAGTAGCGGCGTTTGTCGCGCACCAGGATGCCGTTCGGGAAGCGGGGAACCTCGCGGGGGGCGCGCCCCTTGACCAGATGGGGATGGGTGTGGAGGATTCGGGAGGTTTCGATCTCACCGGCATGGGAGTCGCCCGGCGTTTCGATGATATCCCGCCCCTCTGCCTGGGCCAGGTCGAACTCGCTTACCACGGCTACGGTGATGTCGTCGAAATGGGCGATCAGGGCCTCGCCCGCGTCCTGGAGCGCCATGCGGTGCGCACCGCCGGCATGCCCAGTCAGGGCGACAAAGCTGCGCAACCCCTGCCCTCGCAGCGCAATGACGATATCCCTGAACAGCGCTCCAAGGGTCTGGGTCGAGATGGAGATGGTGCCGGGATGGCACGCCGTTGAGCGGCAATTGCCGTATGGGACGGGCGGAGCCACGAACAGCGGCGTTATCCGGGAGGCCTTCTTGCAGACCTCATAGGCCTCCAGGGTATCGGTGGAGAGCGGGAGGTGGCTGCCGTGCTCCTCCACCGAACCAAAGGGGATCAGGACGGTCCGGGTCAGGGCCAGACCTGCCTCGAACTCTGTCATGGTCATCTCTTCAATAATCACAGCGCCCCCAGCATCTTGTGCATCTGCGGGATCACCCTGACATCGGGGAGCAGCGCAGCGGCCGTTTCCTGCAAGCGCAGAATCCTTTCTGCGGTGACGGCAACCCCGCCTGCGGCGTTGGACAGGGGCTGAAGAAACAGGGGAGTCGTGCGCTCGACCTTGGCCATGATGGCGCAGACCCGGCTGATCTCGTCAGATGGAGTATCCTGGCCGATGACCACCTTGACCGAGACCTGCCGCTGTACGGCAACCTCCAGAAAACACCGGTGTTCCTCCCAGAGCGCCTGGTCGCAACCCGCAGTGGAGGGGAGCTTCATATCCATGCTGATATAGTCGATGTTGTCGATGACTTGCCCCAACCCGGCGTGCAGGGTGCCGTTGGTTTCCAGGTGGATCGGGAGTATGCGGCGCAGTTCCGGCAGCCACTCGTGCAGCGTTTCGGGCTGGAGCAGCGGCTCCCCGCCTGTGATGCTGATGGAATGATGGGCGCCCGGCAGGCGGCTGTGCCACTCAGCCACCAGCGCAACCAGCGAGTCCACGCCGGGCGGTTGGGGAAGCGCACACAAGGCCCCTGAGCCGGGTGCGGTCTCCACCCGGCAGACAGCGCCTTTTTCATACACCGTATCGCAATAGCGGCAATCCAGGTTGCACTCATCCATGCGGATGAAAATCTGGCGCCGGCCGGCCAGATACCCCTCCCCCTGGATAGAGGAGAATATCTCGCTGATGCGGGCCGGATCACTCATAGTAGCAGGCAGAGGCGTTGTCCGACTCCCAGACTGTCACGGAATCGACCGTGATGACGTCGTTATTGAGGCGCTCTGAAATCCGCTGGTACAGGTAGCGGGAGATATGCTCCGAGGAAGGGGATACGTCGTGAAAGGCGGGGTTTTCGTTGAGGTACTTATGATCCAGTTCGTTGATGACAACGCCGGCCTCGCGCTTGAGCACCTTGAAGTCGATCCCCAGTCCGGCCTTGTCGAGCTCCTTGGCGGTCACGGTCACATCCACCTTCCAGTTGTGGCCGTGCAGATTCTCGCAATCCCCCTGGTAGTTGATCAGATTGTGGGCTGCGGCAAAGCTCGTGCGGACAGTGAGTTTATACATGAAATCAGGCTCCTGGATGCTGGGTGGAAAGCTTTAATGTTTCTTATGATACACAAAAACAGAGGCAACCACAAGGGGGGGCTGTTGACGCGTTGTTTACAAGAAAGGGCAATCCCAGAGGGTTGCCCTTTTTTCTTTATGACGCTATCGCGTGGAGCCGGCTCAGCTTATCGCTGCGACGCCTCCAGCGCCTGCTGGATATCGGCAATGATGTCGTCGATATGCTCCAGGCCGATGGAGAGCCTGATGAAGTCCGCCGTGACGCCGGACGCCTCCTGTTCCTCCTCGGAGAGCTGCTGGTGGGTGGTGGAGGCCGGGTGGATGACCAGCGACTTGGCGTCGCCGATATTGGCCAGGTGGGAGAGCAGCTTGACGCTGTCGATGAACTTCTTGCCCGCCTCCATCCCCCCCTTGATGCCGAAACCGATGATGGCGCCCTCCCCTTTGGGCAGGTATTTGCAGGCCCGGTCGTGGTCCTTGTGGCTGGCCAGGCCGGGATAGTTGACCCAGGCGACAAGCGGGTTCTGTTCCAGCCATGCTGCCACGGCTCGGGCGTTCTCCACGTGGCGCGGCATGCGCACGTGCAGCGTTTCGAGCCCCTGCAGGAACTGGAAGGCGTTAAAGGGGGACAGGCAGGCGCCCGTATCACGCAGCAGCGTGACCCGCATCTTGAGGATGTAGGAGAGATTGCCCAGAGCCTCCCAGTATTTCAGGCCGTGATAGGAGGGGTCAGGCTCGGTGAATTCCGGGAACCGGCCGTTGTCCCAGGGAAATTTCCCGCCGTCGACCACGGCGCCGCCGATGCTGGTGCCATGACCGCCGATGAACTTGGTCAGGGAGTAGACCACGATGTCGGCGCCATGTTCGAGCGGCTTGAACAGAAACGGCGTTGTGACCGTATTGTCCACCACGAACGGGATTCCGGCCGCATGGGCAATGGCGCCGATGGCCTCGAAATCGTCAACGTTGTTCTTTGGGTTGCCGACCGACTCGGTGTAGACCAGGCGGGTGTTTTCGTCGATGGCGCGGCGCACGTTCTCCGGGTCCGAAGAATCGACGAACTTTACCGTGATGCCAAGCTTGGGCAGGGTGTAGTGGAAAAGGTTATAGGTCCCGCCGTACAGATAATTGGTGGAGATAATGTTCTGGCCGGCCTGGGCGATATTGAGCACGGCGTAGGTGATGGCGGACTGTCCCGAGGCGACCGCCAGCGCGCCGATGCCGCCGTCCAGGGCCGCCAGGCGCTGTTCCAGCACGTCGGTGGTGGGGTTCATGAGCCGGGTGTAGATATTGCCGAACTCCTTCAGGCCGAACAGGTTGGCGGCGTGCTCGGAACTCTTGAACACATAGGACGATGTCTGGTAAATGGGGACGGCGCGGGAAAGTGTGGTCGGGTCGGGCGATTGTCCGGCATGGAGCAATAAGGTTTCAATGGCAGGCGTTTTGTTTTCCATGGTTTCCTCCTGGGATGCCGTAATTTTGAGATATATTACAATTTACCCGCAAATAAGTCAACTAGATTTAGCCACCTAAAGTTTATCTTATTAGTGTAGTATCTTTCACCCTTTTCAGATCGTGATCGTATCCCCTGGTTGAAGGCGCTCCGGCCGGGGCGGTTCGTTGAAGGACGATGCCAGCAGGTAGAAAAAGAGCGCTATTGTTGCGAGGATCATGAAGAATATCGGCAGCACCCGCACTTGGGCATCGCGGGAATCAGTCGTCAGCACCAGGCCGAAGGCGGCCAGAACCACCCCATAACCGCCAAAAGCCGCGGCCCAGAAGATGCCCAGCCGGTACAGGCGCATCTCTGCGCCCTCCGACATCGAGAACAGATCGGCTATGCCCACATGGTAGAAACTGGCCAGAACGATCAACAGCAGGGCGGCCAAGATAAGGCGCAGGCCGTTTCTAACGGTACGTTTACGCATAAACAATATCCCTTTTCGGCGTTAAATCAACCACACCACGACACGTCGCCCACGCCGGCCCTCAGCACCTCGGGGGTGTCGCCGGTCAGCGCCACCACCGAACTGACGTCTGTGGCGAGGAGGCCGCCGTCGATGACGAAATCGAGCTGGCGCCCGAAGGTATCCTCAATAATGTACGGGTCGCCGACCGGGTCTTCGCCGGACAGGTTGGCGCTGGTGGTGACGATAGGGTTTCCCAGTGCCAGCACCAATTCCAGGCAGATGCGGTTATCCGGGATTCTGATCCCCGCGGTTTTCTGCCGGGTCAGCAGCAGATCGGGCACATCACGGGTGGCCTCCAGCACAAAGGTATAGGGGCCGGGCAGGTAGCGTTTCAGTATCTTGAAGGCGTTATTGTCCACCTTGGCATAGTGGGCGATCTCGGACAGGCTCGAGCAGATGAACGAAAACGGTTTGCGCCGCTCGCGCCCTTTCATGAGGTAGATGCGCTCGATCCCCTTTTTGTTGAAGATGGAGCAGCCGATGCCGTAGGTCGTGTCGGTGGGATAGGCAATAATGCCGCCGTTTTTCAGGCAGTCAACAACACGGGCAACCTGGTGCGGCTGGGGATGTTCGGGGTCCAGGGTCAGCAACATGTCAGTGACGGCTCCCTTTGACCGGCAGCCACTGCGCCGGGGAATGTCATACCGTTTTACATTGTCGTGTATTTATTGCATGATTCCGCTCAAATTCAAACATTTTCTTGCACAACGCCGATACTGTCGGATTCAGATGTGGATGCAAATCGTTTTATTGTGACATCCAAAGGTTGGCATATTTGTTGGCTGTATAATTTTCTTGAATACTGTCGAACAGAAAAAGGACTCAGCAAAATCACTGAATCCTTTTTCATCGCTATCCGTGCAGGGTTTTGATTTGCCAATTTTACTATTTCCGGATGAAAACAGTTAGGTACTCGGAACTTACCGATATACAAAG